>CANUDF010000001.1 GCA_947857085.1 Candidatus Gastranaerophilales bacterium
TTTACTTTGGCTGAGGTACTTATTACTTTAGCTATTATAGGTGTGGTAGCAGCAATGACAATACCAACACTTGTTGCTAATAAAGTTTTCCGGGGTACAAAAAATGAAGAAATAGAGATAGCCAATATTAAAAATGCAAGCAGTATTAACTTAACAAGTCTTGGCGGAAGCAATTGTGCGTTTGAATTAGACGGCGTATGTTTTACAGCGCCGTTTAAGCCGGACGCAATGAGCTTAGCTGAATGTCAAGCTGATGTTGAAAAAGGAGACTTAGGAATAAAAGAATGTTACTACGATGGTGATTATTGGGCTGGCGCTGTTAAAGCCTGCGGCGGCGTAGACAAGATGCCGACCATGGCACAAGTTGCGAAAATAGCTGATTATGTATATAACACATCAGGAATAGAGGCTAAACAAAACGTGTCAAACTTAACACTAGATAATGACAAGGTAGCCTCTCTGGCCTTTATCAAAGACTCTTCCGGCTGGTTTTACGTCTGGTCTGGTGAGGAGAACCGCAAGAACTACGCATACTTTCGATACTTCAACCCTGCCTACACGAATTACGACTACAGCTACCGTAACCTCAGCTACCTGCAGGCGGTTTGCTTAGCGGACTAGTGTCATTACGAGGAGAATGCATAGCATTCGACGTAGTAATCGCACTGCCTGAGGCAGGAAACACATTAGGTTTTAAATCTTGGCATTATTATCTACTGTCACGGTAATGCGATTGCGACAGTCGCTACGCTCCTTCGCAATGACAGAGTGGTGCCGTGCCTTTGACACCGCAATGACAATGAAACAAGCGGGGAGTTCCCCGCTTATTCTTTTACGAATTTAATTTCATCATTATCAACGTCGATTATAAGCTTATCGCCACGTTTGAATTTTTGTTCCAGAATCAGTTTTGATAACGGATTTTCTACAAGTTGTCTTATTACACGCTTCAATGGTCTTGCTCCATACACAGGGTTAAATCCGCGCGTTGCCAAAAATTCTTTTGCTTCTTCAGATACATCAAAGCCGATTTCCTGTTCAGCAAGCAGTTTTCTCAAGTAATCCATTTGAATATCCACAATCGCACTCAATTGCTGTAATGTCAAAGCTTTGAAGAAGATTATTTCATCAATTCTGTTCAAAAATTCGGGTTTGAATTTTGTTCTTAAAAGAGCCAGAACTTCTTCTTTTGTTTTGTCAAAGTCCGTTTGATTCAACATTGAATCAAGTGTTTTTTCAAGAATGATTTCGCTTCCCAAATTACTTGTCATAATTATCAAAGTATTTTTAAAATCAACAACTCTGCCCTTTGAATCAGTCAAACGCCCGTCATCAAAAATTTGAAGCATTATGTTAAACACGTCGGGGTGCGCTTTTTCTATTTCGTCAAAAAGCACTACGGAATAAGGTTTACGGCGTACGGCTTCCGTCAATTGTCCTCCCTCTTCATAGCCCACATATCCCGGAGGCGCACCGACAAGTCTTGCAACGTTATGTTTTTCCATATATTCGGACATATCTATACGTATCAAGGCGTCTTCATCGTTAAACATAAATTCCGCCAACGCCTTTGCAAGTTCTGTTTTACCAACACCTGTAGGGCCTAAGAATAAGAATGTACCTATCGGACGTTTCGGGTCTTTTAAGCCTGAACGGGCACGGCGAATTGCGTCTGAAACGGTTATTACGGCTTCGTCCTGACCGATTAAACGTTTGTGCAGAATATCTTCCATATTAACAAGTTTTTGCATTTCGCTTTCAACAAGTTTTGTTACGGGGATACCTGTCCATTTGCTTACGACTTCTGCAATATCGCCCTCATCAATTTGTTCTTTAAGCAGTTGATTATCTTTTTTGTCTCGATTTTCACATGCTTTCAATTGCTTTTCCAATTCAAGCAGTCTACCGTATTTAAGCTCGGCTGCTAATTGCAAATCAGTATTGCGTTCGGCTTCTTCTATTTGTTTTTTAACCTTGTCGATTTCGTCTTTTATTGCTGCTTCACCGATGATTGAGGATTTTTCCTGCTCCCATTGAACTTTCATCTTATTGATTTTTTCTTCAAGTTCATTGATTTGTTTTGTCAAATCTTCAACCTTGGCTTGGGCCTCTTCACCATCTTCTTTTTTCAGAGCTTCACGTTCGATTTCAAGCTGGATTTTTTGACGCATCATGCTGTCGATTTCTTCGGGCATTGAATCTATTTCAATACGCAAAGATGAAGCTGCTTCATCAATCAAGTCAATTGCTTTATCAGGCAAAAATCTGTCAGTAATATATCTGTCGGAAAGTTTTGCCGCCTGAATTAATGCGCTGTCAAGAATTCTAACACCATGGTGCACTTCGTATTTTTCTTTTAGACCTCTTAAGATACTTATTGTATCTTCTACGCTTGGCTCGTCAACCATTACGGGTTGAAATCTGCGTTCGAGTGCGGGGTCTTTTTCAATGTATTTACGATATTCGTTAATAGTGGTTGCTCCGATTGTTCTTAAAACTCCTCTTGCAAGCATTGGTTTTAAGAGGTTTCCAGCATCCATTGAACCCTCGGTTGCGCCTGCGCCTACTACCGTGTGCAATTCATCGATAAACATTACGATTTCACCGTTTGAGTCTTCAACTTCTTTTAAAACAGCTTTTAATCGTTCTTCAAATTCACCTCTGAATTTTGCGCCTGCGACAAGTGCTCCCATATCAAGAGAAATCAGTTTAACTTCTTTTAAGCTTTCGGGCACGTCGCCGCGGACGATACGCTGTGCCAAACCCTCTACTATTGCGGTTTTACCTACACCGGGTTCGCCTATCAATACAGGGTTGTTTTTAGTACGTCTGTTCAAGACCTGAATAATCCGTCTTACTTCTTCATCTCTGCCTATGACGGGGTCAAGTTTCCCCTTCCTTGCAAGCGCCGTTAAGTCTGTTGAATATTTTTCCAGTGCTTTCATGTTTTCTTCTGCATTTTTATTATCCACTTTTTTATTTCCTCTTATTTTTTTCATTGCATTCAAAACTGCATTCGGATTAACTCTAAAATCGTTCAAAGTCTTTTGAATATTTGAATTGTCCAATCTTGTCATAGCAAGCAAAATATCCTCTGCGCTTATGAATTCATCTTTTAATTCGTTTGCAATTTCATCGGACAAATCCAAAAGTCTGTTTGTTTCTTTCGACAAAAACAATTGCTGTGAATTTTGCAGGCCTGAAATTGTCGGGAAAGATTTTATAGTTCCAACAATTCTATCAATAAAAGATTGATTGAGAAGTTTAAGTTCTTCCAAATAATCTTTTATAATGCCGTTGTCTTTTATCATTGCAAGCATAATATGCTCGGGCTGCATTTCTGTATTTTTATTTGAGTTTACAAGTGCATTTGCCGCTGCCAAAAGCTCTTGTGAATAATTTGTAAAACGATTAATATCTGCCATAAAAATCAACTCCTTTTAGGAATTATCTATACTCCATTTATTATTATTTTAATGGCAAATTGATAAAAGTCAGGATTTTTTAACTTTTAATTAATTATTTAAATTTCTTGACAAAGTATGAAAAATAATATTTAATAGAGTGAGAAACGGAGGATTAATATTATGAAAAAGACTTCTACAAAAGCGGTTCAGATAGTCACCCCCCCCCGAGATACACGCTGGACGTAGCTTTTCCTAAATTTGACATTTTTTTAAAAAGCATTTATAATTCTAATATTATGCATTATAAATCAATGTTTAATTTAACAGTAGTTACTGAACCACTACATCAAGAGAAATTTTGGTATAAAGGTTTTACATTAGCGGAAATTTTAATTACTTTAGGCATTATCGGAGTTATTGCCGCTATGACCATTCCGACTTTAATTTCCAACTATCAAAAAAAGCAATTGAAATCGCAGCTTATGAAAACTTATTCCGTTTTAAAACAGGCTATTGACATGGAGTATGCACAAAACGGCGTTGCTCTCGGATACAGTTATAATATTCAGCCGGAAAATAAGCTCAAGGATGCTCTAATGAGAAATTTAAAAGTTGCTAAAGACTGCAATAATCATGACTGTCTGCATTATACACAAGTGTCTGGCAATCCCTATAAAATAGAGCAATATAAAATTTTTAGTAAAAAAAAGAATATAGAAACAAGTTATTTTGATGACGGGCAGTTTATTTTACAAGATGGCACGCTTATTATGCTCGAAAGAGATTACTTAAATAATCCAGACTTTATACTTATCTCCGCTGACATAAATGGCTTGGAAAAAGGGCCAAACGTGTGGGGACAGGATTTGTTTACTTTTGAATTAACCGACAAAGGACTTTTGCCGAGCGGTGCAGAAGGAACACATTTCGAACTGGAGAAAAATCCTGACTTATGCAGTGATACATCATCTAATGTTAAAAATGGAATTGCTTGTACTGAACGTGCATTGTATGATAAAGACTTTTGGGACAATTTGCCGTAACTCTTGACAAAGTATTAAAAATAATATTTAATAAAATGAGAAACGGAGGATTAATATTATGAAAAAGACTTCTACAAAAGCGGTTCAGATAGTTACCCCCCCCCGAATTCCCCTCCGGACGCGGTTTTTACAAGATTTAACAAATTAAAAGAAAGCATTTATAATTCTAACGTTATAAATTACAAATCAGGATTTACTTTATCTGAAATTCTTGTAACAATAACAATTATTGGTATTGTTGCAGTAATGGTAATTCCAACTTTGGTAAAGGAATACCAGCAAAAAGCCTGGGATGAAAGTTCACGAGTATTTGAAATAAAACTTGGACAAGCTCTTCAAGTAATGAATACAGAACAAACACTCGCAGGTTATACAAAGACTGAAGATTTTGTGAATGAACTAAACAAGCATTTTAAAATAACAAAAATATGTCATGCTGATGACTTAAGAGAGTGTTTTGAAGATACAGTATTTTGGGGCGGAGGCGAGGTTGAACCCGCGGAGGTTGATATGACCTCAATAAAAACATCTAAAAATTTCGGACTTGAAGATTGGGATACAGAAGTTATAGGGGTTCAGTTTTCAAATGGAACAAATGGAGTTATTGCGTATAATCCGGAGTGCATCCAGAACCCTTACAGCAATCAAATAATAAATATATCTAAAGAAGGGAAGTTAGGTACTAGCTGCATTGCATTATTATATGATACTACTGCATATAAAATGCCGAACGAAAGTGGAAAAGACCTGAGAAGCATTAACATTTTAAAACTTTCTAAAACTTGCTCTTTTGAATTAAACGGCAAATGTTACAGCCAGGCTTTTTTGCCCTCTCCTATGAGCAAAGCTGAATGCGAAAGAGAAAAAGATAGACTAGGTATCAAAGAATGCAATGATAATGATGATGTTTGGGCTGGAGCAGTCAAAAAATGCGGCGGGGTTAATAAAATGCCTACAATGGCAGAAATAAATGATTTAGCTAAGTATCTTTATAACACGAATAATATTAGCGAAGACTTTAGTGTAATAGATAAAAATCTAAAATTAGATACCGAAAAAGCTGCGGAATTAGGTTTTTCTCTAGATTCAAGCAGTTTTAATAATTATTTTGCAGTTTGGTCCGGAGAAGAATTAAATGATGAAACCACAACTGGCAGGGCATTTACTGACACTCAGACAAATGCAGCATATGGATACAGGGGCCAAGCAAGCTGGCAGGCAATATGTATGGAGTAAAACAACAACAGCAATGTGATTTCTACGTCAGGCTTTGCAATACTCGCAATGACATTTAGTTCTGACGGTAATTGTTTCCGCGACAATAGCGGAGCTGAAGGCGGGAGCGTCGTCGAGGAAATAATTACCGTCAGAACTCCGCGAAACTTTTGTCCTGCCTCAGGCAGTTATACTTCCTGCAACACACCGGTGGTGTTAAATTTTCTCGAAGAATGACCGTTTATATATTCTTTTAAAAGCTCAAAACAAACTGTACAGACTTTTTCGGTTGCTTTTTGTTCATATTCTGATTTGTAATCAAAATCAAATTGAACAAGCGCATTCAAAAAGTCTCTTATTTTATAATGCATCATTGTTTTCAAATGCAGTGTTTCATTGCATTTTTCACAGACAACTCCACCCATACGTGATGAAAAATACATGTTTTCATCACCAATCGGTTCGCGGCAGCAAAGACAGCTTTCCAACTCAATACCAAAGCCTGAAATCTGCATTATTTTTAGTTGAAACTTTATAACTGCAATAAGAATCTCTTCTTTTGTTTCCGCATCGGAAATCTTGTCCAACGCCTTATATAAAAGCTCGTAAATCTCTTTTGAACACGGGTCATCCTCAACGCCAAAGTTACTTACAACCTCTGAAATATACATGGAATAAAAAATTTTATCCATATCACGGCGGGTTTTATTAAAAGTATTCAAAACATCTGCCTGACAAATACGGTCTAAATTTCTCCCCTTATAAAGCATAAGTTTGTTTGCAACAAGCAAATCCATGCGCGCTCCGAGCTTACTTTTAGGCTTTTTTACACCTTTTGCAACACATTTTATAAGCCCTTTATCTTTGGAATACATAACAATAATCTTATCAGCTTCAGATAAGTTATATGATTTAAGATTTATAGCATCAGTTACAAAATTATTCATTATTTATCCATGCCTGTACCATAGAATACGCCGCGAATCATCTGTTTTAACTCGTTTTTGTTACTTGAAGCAAGCAATGCCGCATCTTCTGTAATGTCCCCACGCTGCAACATGCTGTATAAGGACATATTCAAAGTCAACATATTGTTGAAAGACCCCTTTTTAACTAAATCGTAAATTTGTTCCATTTCATTTTTTTCAATAAAATCTTTTATGGTTGAAGTAACCACAAGAATTTCACAAGCAGGACGTCTTCCATTACCGCTTGCAAGCGGAACAAGTTTTTGAGAAACTGTCCCCCTTAAAATTTCTGCAAGCTGATTTCTCACAAAAGGCCTATCAGCAGGCGTGTACATATTAATAATCCTATTTACAGTCTGAATTGCATTATTTGTATGAATGGTTGCAAAAACAAGGTGACCCGTCTCAGCAGCCTTTAATGCATTACTTATTGTATCCCTGTCTCTGATTTCACCAATAAAGATTACATCAGGATCCTGTCTCAAAGCATATTTTATACCATCAGAATAAGAGGGAGTATCTACTAATAATTGTCGCTGCGATATAATGGATTTTTTATTATTAAAAATAAATTCAACCGGATCTTCAATTGTAATAATATGTTTTTGATAATTTGAATTAATATGGTCAAGTATAGAAGCCATTGTAGTTGACTTACCTGACCCGGTAGGTCCTGTTACCAGCACCAGTCCGTTATCCATCTCAGTAAATTGATTTATTGCATCAGGAAGATACAACTCCGGAAGCTTTTTAATAGCATAAGGAATAGTT
This sequence comes from Candidatus Gastranaerophilales bacterium, assembly GCA_947857085.1. Lineage (GTDB taxonomy): Bacteria > Cyanobacteriota > Vampirovibrionia > Gastranaerophilales > Gastranaerophilaceae > SIG32. The sequence continues at coordinate 7,405 of CANUDF010000001.1, forward strand.
CTTATAACAACTGCATATTTTGCAAGCTGCCTTGACACATTTACCCTGAACCTGGCAATACCTTTTATTTCATATGCAAAATCAACATCAAGCATTGACGAAATATTATCTTTTAAATGCAAAGGAGCTAATTCCATACAGGCATTGAACACATCATTATCTGTAAGCGGAGGCATGTCGATTTTAATTATCCTGCCGTCACGTCTTACTGATGGATGTTCTCCGACATGAATATGTACATCAGAAGCCCCTATAGATACAGCCTGTTTCAAAAAGTCAACAATATTGAAAATCTTTTCTCCCATATACTATCCCCTCTTAAGAGAAATTATAGCACTGTTTTGAGCAAATGACAATATTTTATAGATTGTAAAGCAAGATAAAAGCAGTTATTAAAATAATGTTACGATTTTGTTACATAGTAAAAAATAAAAAGCAATTTTGTATAAGCAAATTTGTTTATTAATATGTAAGGGAAATTTCAAAAATTAATAATTGGATATTAAACAATGTCAAAATTCAGGTTCCTGAGATTATAGGAACAGAAGAAAGAAAAGTTTTTTATACTCTCTCTCTTAATATCCTCGTGTTTATTTAATGTTGCCTCAATAGGCAACTTTTTTTTGCGTTTTATACCGTAACTTCTTTGAGCGTTTCCAGATATTTAACAGCATATACTGCTCCAACGGCACCATCAGCAGCAGCTGTTATAACCTGCCTTAACGGAGTATTTCTTACATCACCGACTGCAAAAACACCGTCAACAGAAGTTTTCATAGTTTCATCAGTTATAATAAAGCCGCCCTTATCCTGTTCAAGCTGACCATTTATAAAATCAATATTAGGAACCATTCCTATATACGGGAAAACGCCGTTAACTGAAAGATTTGATAATTCCTTGGATTTTACATTTTCTATAACAACTGTATTAACCAAATTTTCGCCTTTGATTTCCTTAACGATACTATCCCATACAAATTCTATCTTTTCATTTTTAAATGCACGTTCCTGAACAATTTTATCAGCCCTAAGAGCATCACGCCTATGGATTAAATACACTTTATCTGCAAATTTTGTAAGATACATTGCTTCTTCGACCGCTGCATTACCGCCGCCAACAACAGCAACAGTTTTACCTTTATAAAATGCGCCGTCGCAAACCGCACAATAACTTACCCCCCTGCCGACAAATTCTTTTTCCCCGGGTACACCTAGTTTCATTGGCTGAGCACCAGTTGCAATAATAACCGTTTTTGCTCTGAATTCAGCTTCTTTAGTCAAAACTATCTTAGGATTAGATATTAAATCAATTTTTTCAATCTCCTGCATCGGAAATTTATTCACTGAAAATTTATCAGCATGTTCTTCAAATTTCTCCATCAGGTCAAATCCGCCTATCATTGAAAATCCCGGATAATTTTCCAATTCTAAATAATTTGATGGCTGACCGCCCATCATATTGGTATCAATTATTGCTGTAGAAACAGCACCGCGTGCAGCATATATACCTGCAGAGAAACCGGCAGGACCGCCGCCTAGAATTATTGTATCAAAATCATATACCTGCATCTGTTACCCTCATTTTCCTAATATACTCGTACCTGCTATCTTTTCACCTTTTAAAGTATAAACAGCTTTTGCTGTCTTTATAACAGAATTATCAATATCGGAAAGAGTTTCAAGAACTAAAGTATTTGTTCCTGTAAACCTTTCTGTATCTATATTTAATTCAACCTTATCAGTCAATATTCTTCCGTCGTAATTGCCTTTTCTTATGAACCTGATTGCATCATCTCCTGCATAACTCAAAGTTATTGAAGCTGAAGCCCCTGAAAATGGGTTGCTTAAATTTATGACGTCACCTTGTTTTGATAAGTTCCATATATCAACATTTTCTTTTTTAAAATCATTAGGACTATTTGTCTCAATAAGCGAAGACTCTACACGCCACGTTCCAAAGAATGTTTCCGGAACTTTTTCAATTAACGATACACCTGCTTTTAACACATTATCATTATAAACTTCGTTTCCTTTTACATTAATAGAAGATATAATTACTAATAAAGATAATATAAAAAGTTTTAAAATTTTTTTAAGCATTTTATATTCCTGTGTTAACCAGCCGCCATTTTTTCACGCAGTATATGAGCCGATTCTTCATAACCAAATCTTCCCATTAATGCATAAGTATAATTTTTTGCCTGTTCAACACCGGGCTGATCAAAAGCATTAATATTATATAAAGCACCGGCAATTGCTGTTTGTACTTCAAACATATACAAAAGCTGGGCAAGGTAATAAGCATTTATTTTAGGAAGAGTAATAGTAACAGTAGGTCTGTTATAATCCGATAATGAAACTCGCGTTGAATCTGCTTCTGCATTAAGTAAATCATTAACCGATTTTCCGCCTAAATAACCGATTCCCGTATATTCAAAAATCTTCGGGATTTCAAGTTTATTGTCAAATTCACTAACTCTTATGAAATTTATAATTTTATCATTAGGCCCCTCATTATAAAGCTGTATTTGTGAATGCTGGTCAGTTGCCCCGAGAGCTTTAACAGGTGTAGGACCTACATTCACTGTTTGCCCGTTTAAATCTTTTTCTTTTCCTAAAGATTCTGCCCATAACTGGGAATACCAGTCCGCTACATACCTTAAACGCGTAGAATATGGCATCATAACGGAAATATTTTTGCCTTTTTCAGTATCAAGCAGGTAATGTATCAAAGCATTTTGTGCTGCAATATTTTCGTTAATATCAGTATTTTTCAGTGCCAAATCCATATCTTTGACACCTCGCACAACTTCATCTATATCAATTCCGACAAGTGCAAAAGGTAACAGCCCCACAGCTGAAAATACAGAAAATCTGCCGCCCACATCATCTGGAACGACAAAAGTCTTATAACCTTCCTGTTCAGCAATCTGCCTCAATACCCCGATATTTTTGTCAGTAGTTGCAACAATATTTTTTCTGTAATCATCTCCTAATTCCTGCTCAAGCTTATCTTTAATAATCATAAACTGCGCCATTATTTCTGCAGTTGAGCCGGATTTGGTAATGACATTAACAAGAGTTTTTTTCAAATCCAAAATATTTAAAAGACCGAACATTGTATCAGGATCAATATTATCAAGAAAGAATATTCGTGGAAAATTATTTCTTTGTTCTTCGGTCAAAAAATTCCAATAAGGTTTTAAAAGCGCCTCTGTTACAGCTAAACCGCCAAGAGCAGAACCGCCTATACCAAGAACAAGGATATTTTCAAATCTGTTTTCAACAAGAGCGGCATATTCCTTAACATACCATACGGTTTCTTCACTATAGCCTAAATTCATCCACTGAAGTCCCTGTCCGCGTTTGTCTTTATTATTATTCAAATCTGTAATAATTTGTGCAATTTTGTCTTTGTATTCGGCAAATTTCTGTTGAATATGTAAACCGTTATCCTCGCCAACAACATTGCAGTCAGCATATTTATAATTCAGACTAATCATATACCCTCAAAGTACTACTTGTATACACTATATATTAATTTTACGTACTCAAACCAAAATTGCAAGCAATAATAGAATTATAGTGCATGAATATAAAAGTATCTTTCCCCATTACATTAGGACCAGAAGCTCCATTAAAATCTATTAATACAGCGTTACCCGATGAATAAGAAGTTACAATTAAAATTATATACTATTTTTCAATTTTTTCAAGTTTTGCAATCTTAGATACTCTGGACTGTTTAACATTTTCTTCCAATCTTTTTTGTTTATACCCGTAACCTACATATATTAGAACGCCCATCAAAAGCCACAGCGGGAAATACAAAGATGATGTAGTCAAATACTTCATTGAATAAACCATAAGCCCGCCGCAGGTTAATATACCCAGTATAGGGAATAATGGCGAAAAAGGCACTCTGAAAGGTCTTGGTCTGTCCGGATCTGTTTTCCTGAGAATTAAAACAGCTATACAGATAACAATAAAAGAAGTGAATGTTCCAAAATTACATAATTCAGCCGAAATACTCAAATCCATAAACAAAGCACAAATCATAACAACAATACCTGAAATCCAGGTCAATACATGCGGAGTTCTATATTTTTTATGAATTAATCTTAAAGATTTTGGCAAAAATCTGTCTCTGCTCATGGCATACAGAATTCTTGTTGTTCCGAGCTGATAAATCAAAATAACCGAAGTTAATGCACATAATGCACCAATTGAAAGCAAACCTGCAAACCAGTCTTTTCCAATCATTCTCATTGCATGCGCTATAGGAGCCTGAGTATCAATATGATGCAGCGGAACAGTTCCCGTTAAAACAAGGGCAACTAAAACATATAATATTGTACAAATAATTAATGTTCCTAAAATTGCAATCGGCAAGTCTCTCTGCGGATTTTCAGTTTCCTCGGCCGTTGTAGAAATAGCGTCAAATCCGATATACGCAAAAAATATTATAAATGCTCCCATAAAGATTCCCTCAAATCCGTTAGGCGCAAAAGGTGTCCAATTTTCAGGCTTAACATAAAAAGCCCCGACCAGAATAAAAGACACAATCATAAACATGTTTACCCCGACCATAATACTTGCAAATCTGGTAGATTCTTTAACACCTTTAACCAGAATCATGGTCAAAATAAGCACAATAAAAATAGCCGGAAGATTTATAGCAACCGGAATTTTATCAAAAATAAAAGGCATTTGTGTATGCGGATCAAGACCAAATTTATCACAATATGCAAACATATACCTGTAGTCATTTCTCAGCCACATAGGAAAATTTGTCACAAAAGCAGGCAGAATATGCTTAAACCCTTTTAAAAACTGTGCAAAATATCCGGTCCAGGCGCTTGCTACAGTAATATTTCCAATGGCATATTCCAGCATCAAAATCCAGCCGACCATCCATGCCATAAATTCGCCCATCGTGGCATATGTATATGTATACGCACTGCCGGCAACAGGAATCATTGCCGCAATTTCAGAATAACACAGAGCAGAGAACACACACACTATAACAGCTAGAACCATTGACACAATAATTGCAGGTCCGGCCCCTACACCTTCAGGTCCCCCCTGAATAGCACTGCCTATAATTGTAAATATGCCTGTTCCGACAACCGCTCCAATACCTATTACAATAAGATCAAAAACATTTAAAGTTTTTTTCAATTCAGATTTCTTGCTTATAGCAATAAGTTCATCCGGACTTTTCTTTGTAAGTAAATTTGATAAAATTGAGTTAAATGTCATTTATTTATATAATTCCTGTTTTTTATTGTGAACTTTCTCATTATGAATTCTATTCTCATTCAGACGGTTTTTCACAAATCCGTACAACAAGTATATTAAGGCGCCAATTCCGAGCCATACAGGGAACAAAAGAGCTGAGCCTGAGGGTTGCATTGATTTATATATCATTAACCCGCCGCAGGTAATTATACCCAGAGCAGGAGTTACTGGTGAGAACGGCACCTTAAACGGTCTTGGACGCTCAGGATCTGTTTTTCGTAAAATAAGAACAGCAACACATACAATTATAAAAGATGTAAATGTACCATAGTTGCATAACTCTGCAGCTACATCCAAATTCAAAGTCAATATACCGACAACAGCGAGCAATCCTACAGTCCATGTTAAAAGCGCCGGAGTTTTGAATTTAGGATGAAGTTTTTGAAACCTTTTTGAAATAAAGTGGTCACGGCTCATGGCATATAGAATTCTTGTTGCTGCCATTTCCAATACCAGTAATACTGAAGTCAAACCTGCTAGCGAGCCGATAGAAATCAAACCAGCTGCCCAATTTTGTTTTGCAAGCATCATACAATATGCCATAGGAGCTTTCAAAAATTCAGCCGGGACAGGTCCTGATGTGTTTTGCATACCGGTTAATACAAGAGCAACCAGAACATAGACAACTGTTGTTATCAATAATGAACCGATAATACCAATCGGCAAATCTTTTTGCGGATTTTTACATTCTTCTGCAGCAGTAGCAAGAGCATCAAATCCGATATATGCAAAGAAAATCAAAAATGCACCTGCAAATATTCCGGCGGCACCGTTTGGAGCAAACGGAGTCCAGTTTTCAGGTCTTACAAAAAATGCACCGGCGATAACAAACAAAGCAATAACTGCAAGCTTCACAAATACCATTATACCTGCCATTTTTGTTGAATCCTTTGTTCCTTTAACAAGAATAGCTGTAATTAATAATACAATTAATATTGCCGGCAAATTAATACAAACCGGCACACCCCATAATGTAGGAACAAATACGTCCGGATTACCTGAAACGATTTTTGAAGCTGTAAACGGATCATTTACAAGCCAAACCGGAGGATGTGCAAGCCAGTCAGGTAAAAATCGTTCAAAGCCGCTAAGAAACTGGACGAAATGATTTGACCACGCACACGCAACAGCAATAAATCCGATAGCGTACTCTAACATCAAAACCCAGCCGACCATCCATGCGGCAAATTCACCGAGTGTAGCAAATGTATACGTATAAGCCCCGCCGGCAACAGGAATCATTGTCGCGAATTCTGAATAGCACAGAGCTGAAAAAATACAAGCAATTGCCGCGATTACCATTGAAATCATTAATGCCGGTCCTGCACCTAACGCTGAACCGTCAACATTACCTGCTGCGGCAATACCAACAACAGCAAAAATACCTGAACCGATAATTGCTCCGACACCAAGAATAATTAAGTCCCAAACACCAAGGGATTTTTCCAAACCTTCTGCACTAGCATCAGCAAGCATTTCATCGGGATTTTTAATTCTTGTAATAGTTTTCAAAAAATTGCGTGTTAAAGTCGCGCGACTAAATTTTTCTGCCATTCATATTCCTTATTTTATTTGCAAAGAGGGAAACCTAATCCTTCTCTCTGTTCTACATACAATCTTGCAACAGCGGAAGCCATTGTTCTAACTCTGTTAATAAAGTTCATTCTTTCGTCTTTACTGATTACGCCTCTTGCATCAAGCAGGTTAAATGTATGAGAACATTTTAAAACGTAATCATATGCAGGTAATACCAGCTTGGCATTAATACAATTATCTACTTCTTTTTGGTAAAGGTCAAACATTGTAAATAACGCTTCTGCATTAGAAACTTCAAAGTTATATTTTGATTGCTCAATTTCGTTCTGTAAGAAAATTTCGCCGTATTTTAAAGTGTCATTCCACATAATATCATAGACTGATTCTTTATCTTGTAAATACATTGCGATTCTTTCAAGACCGTAAGTAAGTTCAAGAGCTACAGGTTTTACTTCCAAGCCCCCTACCTGCTGGAAATATGTAAATTGAGTAATTTCCATACCATCGAGCCAAACTTCCCAACCCACACCGGCAGCTCCTAATGTTGGAGATTCCCAGTTATCCTCGACAAATCTAACGTCATGTTCCGTTAAATCAATACCCATAGCTTCCAAACTTTTTAAATAAAGCTCCTGAGCATTGTCCGGAGACGGTTTTAAAATAACCTGAAACTGATAATAATGACCAAGTCTGTTAGGATTTTCGCCATATCTTGCATCAGTGGGCCTTCTGCAAGGTTCAATCATTGCAGTATTCCAAGGTTCCGGCCCCAATGAACGCAAAAAAGTTGCAGGATTCATTGTAGATGCACCTTTTTCTATATCATAAGGCTGCTGTATTATACAACCATAATCTGACCAGAACTTTTGTAAATTAAATACCAATTCCTGAAAATTTAATGCCATAACCGTACCTTTATTGTAAAAAATACACTCGTTCGTTCATAATACGACGGACATAGTAAAATTGCAATTATTTTGTAAAAAATATTAAGACGCCTGCAAAGAATTATAAATATTTTTCAAAAGACTGCGCAAATTTTATTTTGTTCGAATATTATATAAATATCATGTTTATTACACCGGTAAATTTTGCACCAAATAATGGTTACAGAAGTAATAATATTTCATTTAGTGGTCTGACAAAAAAAATGAAACGGCAGATGTATATTGATGGGAAAAAAGATATTTTAAACATAATAAATCAACGGGATCCATCCCAGACGGATTATATAGGACAGCTTCCGCCGGGAATCTTTTATAAACTGCCCAAAGAAAATCGTGAAGCAGCCATAAAAGAAATTTTGTCAGTTTTTGACACAAGTGCCATAGAAATTCGCAGCTACAGAAGCGGTATAACAAGCAGCCAAAAAGAATACAAGAACAGGCGTGCAGATTCGACCGTTGAAAAAATGAAAAAAGTTTTTGAAAAGTATGACCTTATTGAACCCGATCAGGAATTTGACATAGAATTTTTAGGACGCGGTGACTACGGCAGTGCGTTTTTACTAAAGGGCTTATATGATCATACAACTAATGACCAATATATTTTAAAAGTTTACCACGTGGCAGATAAAGGGCCTGAATGGCACAGGTATAAAAGCCATGGGAATTATGCAGAACCGAATACCGGAGCATATTGGATGAATAAATGGGGGCGTGATACCCAGCGCGGCAAATTTTATTTTGCTAATATTGATGCCGGATATCTTGTAGAAAACAGGATGGATTATACTATTCCGCCGCCTAAGCGTATGGTTAATGAATACACAAAAGGTGCAAAATTAACAGATGAAGAACTTGCAATGCCCAACGGTCATAATAAATGCAATAACTACAGTTATGATTTAGGCGGAGTAAGAGTAGTTAACAGAGTAAAAAATAAAAGTAAAACGGCCTGCTATGTACTTGAAAGAATAAAAAACACGCCCAAAAAAGAACGAAGTTTAGAATGGTGGAAAATTTATAACCTAAAACATTTGGATATGGAACAGAAAAAAGCTGGTCTTGCACTTGCAATTAAGTATATGGAAGAACCTGATGAATATATAAAAGTATGTCTGCAAGAAGAACTTCCTATGGTTGATATGGGACTTGCCTATGTCCTGAAATATCTGCCGCATAAAAAAGCCAAAAAACTATTTGAAGAATTAATGATGCGAAACGACATCCCTACACAAATAGTTTTGATGAATGAGATACCATTACTTGCACGAAACCAGAGAATTGCAGATAAATATGATGATTTAGATGTCCCAAAAGATCAGGTCGACCCTAAAAAAATCGAAGCTTTTTACAAGATAGCTGAAAAACATGCAAACATTCTGTCTATTGAACATCTTGCAAGTTATGTTCATCTTTTACCGGATGAGAAAATAATGAAAGAGTTTCATAAACTTGTAAAACGTGAAGATGATAGAGTTTATGAAAGACTTCTGCATAAAATAAGAATTGTTAATGAGAAAGAGTTTCCTGTTAACCTGAAACTAGAAATGATTAATATTCTAAAACAACATGTAAAAGAGCCCTACTTAAAACAAAAAACAGAAGAAACAAGGATTTTTGTTATCAGAAGCACACAAGATGACACCGATTAATCCTGAGTATGCTATAATTAATATGAGGTAAAATTATGGCAGATAAAATTATAATTTTTTCGGGCAAGCAATATTCAGGTAAAGATACTCTGGCAAAAATCATGCTTAATGCAATGCCTGATTATAAGCGCTTTGCAATGGGTGATATTATAAAATTAACCTACGGAAAAGAAAAAGGGTTAACATACGAAGAAATAGAAAAAAACAAACCGCTTTACCGTCAGGATTTAATTAATTTAGGCAATTGGGGCAGAGCACAAGATCCGGATTACTGGCTTAAAAAAATTTTAGAGCAGCCGGGAAACATAATGGTCACAGATGTCAGGGTTCCGCACGAATACGAAGTGTTTAAAAATGCAGGAGCTATTTCAATAAGAGTCGAAGCCGATCGTGAAATACGTGCAAAACGTGGTGAGTTAATAGGTGAAAATGATATCACAGAAACAGGCTTAGACAATATTACTGATTGGGATTATATAATAGAAAACAATTCTGATTATGAAACACTTGAAACACAAGCACAAAAACTTATAAAGGAACTGGCATAGTGGCAGGAGACTATAAAAAACTTCTGAACAAAAAGAAGAAAAAATACTGCGACACCAAAACAATGGGCGTAAACATTGACAAAAATGAATACTACGAAATAATCCTGTCTAATTCAGCGCATCCTGAACAAATTAAAAGCAACAAATCTTAATCACCTCTTGAATTTAAATTATCTTTAATATAATATTTCTAATACGAACGTGCGTCGGTGGATTTTTTTGTGGAAGAAATTATTAAACACCGATTTAAGGAATTTTTTATTAGTACTAGTAAAATATAAAGGAAAGCAAAATGAACCCTATTATTAATGAATTAGAAAAACCTTATTTGGAAAAAGAATTACCGGAATTGAACCCGGGTGATACCGTAAAAGTTTTCGTAAGAATTATTGAAGGCAACAAAGAAAGAACACAGGCTTTTGAAGGAACAATAATCAAAAAACACGGTTCCGGTATCAACAAAACAATTACTGTAAGAAAAGTATTCCAAGGCGTAGGCGTTGAAAGAGTGTTTTTGGTACATTCACCAAGAATTGAAAAAATCAACGTATTAAGACGCGGTGACGTAAGACGTTCTAAATTATACTACTTAAGAGAACGTTCAGGTAAAGCAACTCGTATCAAGGAAAAAATTGAAAAAAGATAAACTTCATATACACTGGTATCCGGGGCATATTGCCAAAGCTGAACGGAAGTTAAAAGAACAGCTTTCGTTAGTGGATGCCGTAATAGAAGTTATTGATGCGAGACTGCCTTATTCAAGCAGTTACGATAATATTACGGGGCTTTTAGGTGAAAAGCCCCGTTTAATTTTGCTTAATAAATCAGATTTGACTGAAAAAGCAGAACTTAAACCGTGGATAAAAAAACTTGAGGATGCATCAGGTTATCCTGTTTTGTTAACAGACGCAAAAAATTCAAAGGATTTGTCCAATATAGTAAAAAAGGCTGTAGAGCTTGCAGAGCCGAGAATTCAGGCGTTAATGGCAAAAGGACTTTTAAGACGTCCGGCAAGAGTTATGGTAGTCGGCATGCCAAATGTCGGCAAATCAAGCGTAATTAATAAACTTACACGCTCATCCAAAACCAAAACAGGAGCAAAAGCAGGGGTAACAAGGCAGCAGCAATGGGTAAGGATAAACCCGCAGCTTGAACTTTTGGATACCCCGGGAATAATTCCAATGAAACAGGATAATCAGGAAGTTGCCAAAAAGCTTGCATTTGTAAATTCAATATCAGAAAACGCATACTCAAACGAACCCGTTGCAAGCCAATTGCTGGAACTTTTAAGCAAAAAATATCCGGAACAGGTAAAGGATTACTACAAAACAGAAGATTTATCACTGGAAAGCATTGCAATCGCGCGCAATTGGATTATATCAGGAGGAAATCCCGATATTGAACGCACGGCGGTTTATGTCCTACGGGACTTTAGAGAAGGAAAAATAGGGAAGTTTATATTAGACGATGTTAGTCAAGAGTGAAAAAATAAAAAAATATACTGATAAAGAGCGTATGGAAAGCCGTACGGCAGAAGAAAAAGAAATAATAAACAAACAGGTAAGCCGCAGGTTAAAAACAGAATTAACAGCAGATTCACCTATAATTAAACTTTTTGCTTTTGACATGCAGGATGAAAGAACAGTAATCGGCACTGATGAAGCCGGCAGAGGCCCAGCAGCAGGCGGTGTTTTTGCAAGTGCAGTCTGTTTCAGAGAAAAAAGCCGTAAACTAATTGAAGAGTTAATGGTTTTAAACGACAGCAAACAACTTACCAAAAAGAAACGTGAAAGTATTTATGATGTGATTTTAAACAATACAATTAATGCAACAGCATGCATTGAAGTTGCTGAAATAGAAGAAATAAATATATTAAACGCTTCTTTAAAGGCAATGAAAACGGCATGCGACGAGGTTTATAACAGGCTGCACAAAGAGTTTGAAATTCCGCGTCACAAGCTTATTGTTTTTGTGGACGGAAACAGGTATATAAAATATTTAAACTACTCGCAAAAGTTTGTAATAAAAGGAGATGCACAATCTGCATCAATAGCGGCAGCAAGTGTATTAGCAAAAGTTGCACGTGACAGATATATGGAAAAACTTGACGCTGAATTTCCAGAATACGGCTGGGCGCATAATGCAGGATATTTAACAAAAGACCATCTTAACGCTATAGATAAATACGGTCTTTGCAAATACCACAGACCCTCTTTTCTTAAAAAACATTTTGCAAAAGAAGAACAGTTGAGTTTGTTCTAGTTAATTATAATTCGAACAACTTGTGCAGTCTTTCTCTTATATCGTTTTCGTCAAGGTCATTTGTGATTTTATTCAAATCTATTGCCATTTGATAGTAATGTGCGGCATCGTTTGTGAAATCCATTTTTTCGGATGCTCGTGCAGCATTGAAATAAGCAAGAGTGTAACTCGGGTTCAGCTCTATTGCCTCCTCAAAATATTCAAGCGCCTGCTCCGCATCCATCAATCCGTCTAAATATAAAATACCAAGATTATTATGTGCGAATTCGTTTTCAGGATTTAATTCAACAGCTTTGTGATAAGCGACAAGAGCTTCTTCAAGATAATCTTTTTCCCAGAGCGCAATACCTGCTTTAGAATACCCTCTGTAATCATTCGGGTTAAGAGTTATCGCGTCGCAATATGCCCTGATTGCCTTATCCAAATCATAATCCGCCATATAAATATCACCAAGAGCCAGATATAAATCATAGTTATTAGGGTCTAAAATCAATCCGGCCTGATATGTTGCAACAGCAGCATCAAGATTTCCATTAACTTCTGCATATAACGACCCTAAAGCCTGGCATACAATTGATGTCCATTCTTTATCCGGGTTCAGATCAATTGCTTTTTGATAATGATGAATTGCGTCTTCAAACAATTCGGCTTTTGAATACGCATAAGCAAGCGAGTTATTATAGAACGGATTTTCCGGCTCCAACTCAACAGCAAGCTTAAACGCACTGATTGAATTTATTTTATCGTCTTTTGACATGTAAAGATGCCCTAACTCATAGTAGATAGGTGCTTTACTTTCATCAAATTCCAAAAGTTTTTCATAACAGTCAATGGTTTCATCTTTGCAGTCAGGAAAATACGTCTGCAATACAGTTGCAAGTTTTGCCCAGACATCCCTGTTCAAAGCATTTGCTTCCAAAACTTTTTTATAACTTTCTACGGCAAAATCATATTCACCGTTTTTCAAAGCAATATCACCCATTCTGTTATAGAAAATTTCTGCATGGTCTGTTTCATCAACAGCTTTTTTATAAAGATTTTCTGCGGCCGGAAGCATTTTAAATTTTTCAAAAAGTTTGCCGATTGTGTTATATTTAAACACTGAAAAATCATCCGCAATATTTTTGTAAAACATTTTTATAGCAGGCTTGTCCCAGGCAAGCATCATGCTTCCTGTTAAAAAGTAGTATAAAAATCCCGCGTAATCGCCAATATTTCCGTCTTTGTTATTAATTTTCTGCAAAATCGCCTGAGATAAAATCAAACGCGGACGTGCGGATTTAAACTTGCTCATTTTTATTGCCGACTTAAACTCAGCCTCGGCAGACTTGTAATCCTGAGCCAATTTCATGAAAAATCCTGCGTACATGTGCGCATTCATATTTGACGGAGCAAGAGAACATGCCGTTTTGCACTGTTCGATTGCTGTATTAATACTAATCTGCCCCTGCTCCCACATTAAACTTGCAAGTCTGTAATAACTTTCAGGGATTGTCGGGTCAAACTTTACCGCATCAACATAGTGTTCAATTGCCTCCTGCAAGTCACTGTTCTGCTGACGAATTAAATACCTTTCATGTGCTTCTCTGGCTTTTTCCAATGAATACTGCGCTTTTTCTAGATTTTCGCTATTATTTGTTCCTATAGGCATTAAAATTTGTTCTGACATTATGAGCTCCAATAAATGTATGTGTAAATTTTGTCGGCAGAAAACTTTAAGACTTTATTATTTATCGAAAATATCCTCTGAATGTATTAGCCGGTTTATTAATTTGTATTTGTACTATAATGTAGTTATGGATTATTTGAAGAATAAATTTGATATAATCGTTGTCGGTGCAGGTCATGCAGGATGCGAGGCAGCAATTTCCGCGGCACGTTTAGGCTGTAAGGTTTTACTGTGTACACTTAACATTGATAATATTGCATTAATGCCCTGCAATCCTGCAATAGGCGGACCTGCGAAATCAACTCTTGTACGCGAAATTGACGCTCTTGGCGGGGTTATGGGTGAAGCTGCGGACGCTACTTATATCCAAATGAAAATGTTAAATTCTTCAAAAGGTCCTGCTGTTCGTGCACTTCGCGCCCAGTCAGACAAAAAAGAATATATGGCATATATGAGAAATATTATTGAGAACACTGAAAATATTTACCTCAAACAATGCTGTATAACTGAACTTCTTGTAAAAGACGGGGCTGTCTGCGGTGCTGTTGATGAATTTGGTATAGAATATAGTGCGCGTGCTATAGTTTTGACTACAGGAACTTCACTTGACGGAAAAATCTGGGTAGGCTTACGTTCATATAGTGCAGGTCGTCTAGGTGAAAAAGCTGCAATCGGTTTATCTGAAAGCCTGAACAAACTCGGAATTCAGACAAAGAAATTAAAAACAGGCACACCGGCACGTGTTGACAAACGTACAATTGATTACTCAAAAATGATAATTCAGCCGGGGGATGACGAATTAAACTTTTATTCTTTCAAGCCTAACAGACCAATAAGGCCGCAATATCCTTGTTATTTAACAAGAACAAACGAAAAAACACATGAAATTATAAAAGCTAACCTTGACAAATCCCCTATGTATCAAGGATTAATTCATGGGGTTGGTCCGCGCTATTGCCCGTCAATTGAAGATAAAATCGTAAGATTTGCAGAAAATCCGTCACACCATATATTCATAGAGCCCGAAGGGCTTGGAACTTATGAGGTTTATATACAGGGATTTTCAAGCAGTTTACCTGCCGATATACAGCTAAAAATGCTTAGAACCTTGCCGGGCCTGGAACATGCGCATGTAATAAAGCCGGCTTATGCTGTGGAATATGATTATGTACCGGCAGTCCAGACAATGCATTCTTTAATGTCAAAACAAATTCAGGGCTTGTTCTTCGGGGGACAGATTAATGGTACAAGCGGTTATGAAGAAGCTGCTGCTCAGGGCCTTATTGCAGGAATTAATGCAGTAAATTATCTGAACAATTCTGAAATGCTTGAACTTTCTAGAAGTTCCTCTTATATCGGAACATTAATTGACGATTTGGTAACCAAAGATATTGAAGACCCTTACAGAATGCTTACTTCGCGTTCAGAATACAGATTGCTGCTGCGTCAGGACAATGCAGATGCAAGGTTAACTGAAATCGGGCATAAGCTTGGTTTGATAGACGAAAAACAGTATAAAGTATTCACGGATAAGCAGGAAGCAATAAAAAGCGAACATCAAAGACTCTTGGGAACAAAACTTTCTGCAAGTGATGAAGTTAACGGCATTTTGGCTAAATACGGCGAAAGCATTGAGCGCGGGATTAAGCTTGGGGAACTATTAAAACGGCCGAATATTAGTTACAAAATTTTAAAAGAACTTGATAATGAAACTGCCGAATTAGATATTCCGCGTGATGTATATGAACAGGTAGAAATTTTAATAAAATATGACGGCTATTTAAAACGTCAGGAATATCAGGTGGAACAGGGTTCAAAGCTTGAAAAATACCGAATTCCCGATGATATAGATTATTCAAAAATAGATCATATTTCATCAGAAACAAAAGACAAACTGGCAAAAATCCGTCCTAAAACGCTTGCACAGGCTTCCCGTATCGGCGGGGTTAAGCCTGCGGATATTTCTGTTTTAATGGTTATGCTGGATAGGAATATGTTTATTAAATCAAAATAAGACTTTTACAGAGCCGCCAGTGCCATAGCCTGCTCAATAACATATTTGTCTGTACTATTAATTTTTTTTGCGATATTTACAGCATTTATTGCTCTTTTTATATATTTCTCTTCTCCTGTCTGTTTATACAAAAATTCATTGGCATAAGAAATATACAAGTAAGGAACATAACTTTCTGTCGTATCTGCCAGTTTTTTGAAGTATTTTATGGCCTCCGGCATGTTTCTGTTCCTGTAATTTATATATGCAATACGGGCAAGTCTTTTATCAACCGTTTCTGTTTCATAATAATCTTTAGGTCTGTTTGATTTACTTATAATAATGGAAACCCTATCGGAAGACTTTTTACAATTCAATACATCGGAATTCATAATATTAAATTTCCCTTCATTTACCCATTCAGGAGCAAATGCCGATATATTTTCCCTCATGCTTTCAATACGTTTTTCCGGCATTGGATGTGTATCGCTTAAAGTTTTAACATGGGGCAAAGCATTCATAAAGTTTAATGCCTCCATGCCTTTATCCATTTCAAACCCGGCTCTGGTCATAAGCATAGCGCCTTCAGCATCAGCCATATATTCCATCATTCTTGATTCTGCAAGCATTCTTTTTTGCTGAACTAAAGCACCTATAGTACCAACAGAAGAAACAAGCTGATCATTCGGTATGCTGGTTTTCTTAATGATCTTCTGGTAACGATAAGACAGTTCTGCCATACGCTGAGGGTGACCTAGTATTTGATGCGCCATTTCATGGGCAATAATAAAAGCAAGTGCATCATCATTTGTATATAAAGAATCGTATAAAGCTGTATTTATGAATATATAATTGGCCTCTGAAGTTGCAGCATTAAACTCATCCTCAGATTTTCTAATAGCAATACGCCAGTTCATGTAATCAAGATTATTTGCTCTAATTAACCGTTCTGCAATTCTATAAACTTTATAAAAATCAACATCCATAGGCTGCACATTATAAGTATTCATATTTTTGGAAATTGCCGGTATAATTTTCGTCTTATAAACTATATTATCACTTGCAATTTTGGCATTATATAATGCTTGGTTAACAGGTTTCAAATCAGACAGAGATATAAGTTTTGGATCTTTTAATTCAATTGTTGAAATATCTTTTACAACCGGTAAAGTATACTTTGCAGCATGACGTTTTACAGATGAATATTTAGAATTTTTTTTCATATCATTAAGCTGTTTATCCAGATATGAACCCGCTGATACAGGCATCTGAATTGCCAGTATTAATAAATATAATAAAATCTTTTTGTTCATAATATCTCCTAACTCCGACTTAATGTATTATAAATAAATTTTCTCTGAAATGCAATAGTTCATTAAGCAAATTTGACCGGTCTGCTTAGTACTAAAATTTTTTCTTACGGTTAATTTAACCAATCTAATATAAAAGTTGGTTACTTACGCCATTTTGCAAGAATATATTCAATCTGCGCGGCAAATTCTACCCATATTTTTAACTATTTTTTGCTATTCTTTTACAATAAATTAATACAAATAGCAAAAAAAACATTTATGAGTTTTATAAAATACATTTACAACAATAAACCTGAGACAGGCATTATTTATGAAAATAACAAACAATTTAAATGTAATATCTCCTATTTGCTTTAAGGAAAATTCTAAGATTGATATAGTTAGATTTTTACAAGTTGACAAAACCTTATACCGGGGAGGGAAACCTAATGAAAAGCAATTAGAAAGTTTAAAAACTATAGGAATAGATACTATTATTGATTTTTCGACAGGTTATGGAGCAAAAACTCAAGGGAGAACAGAAAAGCAGATAACTGAAAATCTCAAAATGAATTATATAAACTTGCCCTTTCCATCTTTTGAAAATCCTCCAGAAGAATATATTGCTAAATTCTTTGATATTGTAGAAGAGGCTCGAAATAATGGCAAAAAAGTTTTCATTCACTGTACACATGGGAAAGACAGAACTGGTTTATTTGCAGGGATGTATAAACTTAAATATGGTTTGGATAATATTGAAAATGTAGTGAATGAAATGTTGACAATAGGACATGATTCAAATGCTAATCCTAATTTGATACCATTTCTCAAAGACTATTGTAAATCAACAGATTTAAACTTATCACATAGTAATGTGATTGGTAAAAGCCTGATTTTAAATAAAATAATGGATACATCACATTTTGTGAATGAATTTTTAAAAGAAGATATATTACTAAAATCAGCAAAACAATTAATTGATAGATATCCTGAGTTAAAATGGCTTACTGGAAATGTAAATGCAACTCCGGAAGGTAAAATGACAAATAATATAAATTCAATTTCTGAAAATTTATTTGGGAATAAACATATTGAATTTGATAGAACAATCGTAGGAATTAATTGTCTAAAACAGGTTTTAAACAATGATTATGAGGGCTTTACTAAATGTCAAAAAGATAATGTAAAATTAACCCCTGAAAACTTTGAACAGCTTAGAGATTTTACTTTAAGTGTTCTAAAAACTCCCGAAGATATTGATGCAATGATTTCCTATACCGTAATAAATGATTTGGGAAAAATCAAAGAATTTGTTACAAATATTGAGAAATCTACAGGTAAAAAAGTGAAAGATCATGATGAGGCATTGTTAATAGCACTTAAAGTTAGGCCTAATAAAATACCTTCATTCAACAGATTATCTGATGATTATAAAAATAATATTTTGAATGGTTTGAGTGCTGATTTTAATCTAGGGCAATTTGTTCAGGCAGAATGCTTAGAAAGAAATTTGACAGGTTTAAAAAATGTTACTGAAAAAGCTAGGAACTTGTATCTAACTCATATGTTTTATGATGTAGCAGGGGCAGCCGGTCATGTTAATCCTAACGGGTCTCTGGTTATGACAAACCCTGTTTATAAAGGTTATATTCAAGGCATAAATGCTATTAAAGAAATAAATCATTCGTCAGAAATAGAAGTTTATAATAAATTTTTAAAGGAAAAAGCAGAAGATTTACAACTGCCAATGCAAAATATTAAAGATCGTGCATTGGTAAAATTAGCAGTAATGAGTAGAGCATCCAATCCTCAAGAGGCTCAAAATGTAATATTGGCTTTTAGTAAGTTAAGCCAAGACGAACAAATAAATTTAATTAATGGCATAAATGGTAATGGTATAGACAGCCCTGGAACACTTCTATACTATGCACCGGCTTTCATTCAAAACTGTATAAATGCTGGTGATAAACGTGAAATGTTAGAAAAAGCATATAAAGTCATTAGCAGGATTTACAAACAAAATGCTAATTACAAAAATGATGTAAATGTCCTGTCTTTAGCAAATATTGCAAATGCGATAAAAAGTAATTCAAACTTAACCGTTGATGAATTGTATCAATTATTTATTACAGGTTAAGCAGAAAATAAAATTAATACAACAAACAAATATGATACTATAAATGTAGTATCCTACTTACTAAAAGCATATTATATCCCTACATATTTAGACTTTTTAATATTAATTTTTGCTCTTGTAATGCATTATATAATGAAGATACTGCCCAAGCCAATGGTGCATTTGTGCCTTGTATCATTTTAGTTTTACCATTTACATCCGTAACATACTGTAAAGCTTCACTGACTGTTACACCTGGCATATCTAATCCATTAGCTTTTATTTGATTTATTTCTTTAGGGTTTTCATCACTTATTCTTGAAAGTGCTCTATTTAAATATTCTGTCTGTTTAGATTTCAAGGTCTTGATAAGTTGTCTCTCTTCACTTGTAAAATCCCTCTTTTCTTTTTTGGCAAGTTTAATAAGTTTCTCAATTTGCTTTCCATATCCTACAGACATATCAGATACCATAAACCATTGAGCTTCTTTATTTGGTGTTGATAATTTCGCTCTTGCAAAAAACATATCAGGATCTGAACAATCTTTCGATGCAAAATTATCTAAAATGCCTTTCCAATCCAAATTTAACTTTCCATTATTATCAATTGCATTAAAATAATTTAAATTTAAATAACTATCAGGAGAGCTGCCATATTCACCATTTTGTAATTCGAATTTAAATGGAGCATAACGAATTACACCATTTTCTCTGACAAGGTTATCCTCAACTGATTGCAGGATTTCCATATGTTTCTTCACATCATCTATAACATTATCTGCTAATTTTATATCTGAAGTTGTTATAAAAATAAGAGAAGAATCATGAGGCCTTATACCAGGAGCTTCTTCTAAATATGATTTTCGCACTCTTTGAGTTCCGGCTTCTATTAACTTATTGATTTCATCTTCTTTTAATGGATTTAATTCACTTAATCTGGCTCTAACTTTTTGTATTTCTACATTATTAGAATATTTAGGAGAATACAACATTTTTTTATAAGCTGCTAAAGCACTTCTTATAGCTTCCGTATCGGATGTCAAGCCACCTTTAAGTGGTATTTCTTCCCAATTGCCAGAAGATGGAGCTGTTGGATAGTCAATAGCTTTAAAATATTTACTCAAATTATCAATTGCCTCTAATACATTTTTAGGTATTGAATCCGCTGATTGATAACCATATTTTTTACCTTTTCCTAAACCATCAATAATTCCATTACAAAATTCCTTTAATGCAAGGCCATGTGATTCAAGCCTTTTATTATTAAACCAATTTAAATCAGGTTCTAATGTTTTAGGTAAAAATATATGAGGAATACCTTGTAAAGCATTACCATCACGATAATTTTCAGGAGCTGCTATTAACTTAGCAAAATTATCTTTTTGATAACCATAATATTCTCCAATAGTATTCAATGCCTTGGTCCATGTTTCAGGTCTTCTTTTTTTCTGAATATCGCCTATTCTCATAATATCAGTAATCCAGGATCTAGCACTCATATCCCAATTTTCATTGGCTCCACAAGTTTTTGGAATACCCCTGTTTTTATCTAAGACTATTCCAAAATTGTTGTCATCGCTCATGTCAAAAATACGTTTAGATTCCAAATATTTCTGCAACTTTGTCAAACTATCAGTGTTATATTCTTCTTTCATTAAACCAGCAATTTTTTTATTATGAACATTATAAACTACATTACCTAATTTTAATTTATTGGGCTTATACTCTGTTGCTGCAATCATAACTCTTAGAGCATTCTTTAATGCCTCCATATTATTATCTTTATTTATTTTTTCAATAGTTAATATACTATTTATAGTAGTTAATTCTCTCGGATTTTCCGGATTATTAACAGTAAAAGAATTTGTTCCGAAAAATTTTCTTAACTTAACCAGCCATTTTTCATCATTTGAATCTAGTTTTTTATTATTTTCAATATTTATTGAAAGTTTTGTCAAAGCTTTTTTAGCAAAATTTAATTTTGAATTCCCTTCAAAAGATGGATAATATGAATTTGAAATTTCACTCAATGAGAATAATATATTTTTTCTTTCTTTTGTTGATATAATACTATTATTGTTTTTATAATTTTTAGATTTTATATTGTTAGCTGTATACGATTGAACTGCAGATATTTGCATAGACCTTCCCACTTTCACATTTACGTAAGTTTTATAGATTCATTTTCTGATATACCCCCAAAAAGATATCTTTTAGATATATGCCACTATATGCTAGTATTAATAAAACAAAACAAAACAAAAACAAAATATTTTTATTCTAATATGCTAACTTTTTTAATAATTTGTTACAATTGTATCACTTTTATTCGATTAAAACATAAAAAAGTGTCTGATAGTTGCTATTCAATCCAATCATAGTTTTTGAAGTTCATCAGAATGGATTTCATAAAATATTTCCCACTAGGGGATTAAAAAAATTGCTTGCCCGAAATTCTCAAACTAAACGTTAAAATACAATTGTTTAGAGTCTTAACAACAAAATTCAGTCATAAAAAAACTCCCCAGGTTGGACTCGAACAAACAACCTACTGGTTAAGCTACGCTGGGTAGATGTAGACGTTTATAATGAAGAAATAACTATCAGAAATTCTAAATTTATATAAATACAGAATATGTTTAAAAATCCTAAAACGAATAAGCCTTATGTAGATATAAAAATAGCATAATCTCTAAATAAAAAAGTCCTGATATCCAGTTAAAACTCTTAATATATAAAGAATATCATCCTTAACATAGTATATAATTTGGTAATGTTTAGCTACAATACACTCTCTAACATCTCGTCTAACGAAATTAGATTTTCTGAATCCACTTTTAGGAAATAAAGCTAAAGTATTAAACTTTTTTTCAAAAAGGTCTATCATTTCAATAGCCTTAGCGACATTATCTTGGGCAATAAAATCAAAAATATTTTGCATGTCTACTTCAGCAGCAGTTGTAATTATAATATTTAAGTTAGGCATATTTCTTTCTTAAATCCTTAAATACTTCCTCGCTAGAGCGACCTTTACCAGCTTGCATTTCTTCCCAACCTTTTTCAATTTCAGAATTGAGGTTTTCAATATTTTCTTTAGAAATGTTATTATCTATAAAAGCAACCTGAACAGCAAATGAAATTGCGTCTTCTAATGTATCAAAAATTCCCTCGGAAACTTTAGCTTTTAAAAGATTTTCTATATTATTTGGTAAAGAAGATATATCCATAATCTAACCTCATATTAATAAAAATTGTATAATTAGATTATAACAAATTAACGGTAAAATTTCAATATAGCTGTAAAGTAACACTTAGTTTGAGAAAAAGTAACAGTAGGTTTGAGAATTTTATATGTTTAACTAAAATTTTTATGATGCTAATCAAATAATTTTATACGAAGTTTTCCGATGCAATAATTTCTTGTAAAAATTTTCTATTGTACTTGATTTAAAGCATTTTGATAGTATGATTATATGCATGGTACCATGCTTAGATGATAGAATTAAAGAAAATAATAATTTTACTATTTTAAATTATCAAGGTAGTAAGAAAAATTTGATTGATTTTATTCATAAGCATATAGATAATTTAATCATTCCAGAAAAAGCTTTTTTAGATATTTTTGCAGGAACTTGTGCTGTTGGCTATAGTTATAAGTCTTGTTGCCCAGTATATGCTAATGATTTAGAATATTATTCTTACTTAATAGCTGATTCTTTATTGAATAATTATAATAACTATAATTTTAATAAGATAAAAAAAGAAATAGGCAATCAATTTAAAAACTTATACAATTTAAAATTAAAAAAATATGATAAGTGGATTATTGCAGAAGAAACTTTTTTAGAATCCAATAAAATAGAAGATTTAATTGATTTATATAGCTCATATCCAACAATATGGAATAACGCCGAAATGATATTGGATAAAAAGCAATATATCCTTTTTACGTCATATTATGCTGGTAATTATTTTGGAATAAAACAAGCTATAGAAATTGATTGTTTAAGAAATTTAATTGAAAACATTGATAGTAATTTATTCTCAATGTTAATATCATGTTTATTTTTTGCTATGAAAAATTGTGTATTTTCAAAGGATGGTCATATGGCTCAACCGTTAGATTTGCATAAAAATGCTTCAAAACTAATATTTAAGCGCAAAAATTCTATTTTGGATAATTTTTATAGCAAATTAACGGAATACTTTTCTTCAGAGTTTATAAATACTAATTTTTCTAACTCCGCATATAATATGGATTTTGAAAATCTTATAAAGTTAAAAGAAATTCAAGATAATGTTGGACTTATATATGCTGATCCACCATATACAGATATGCAATATTCTAGATACTATCATTTATTAAACATTGTTTCTAAATATGATTATCCAAAGCCAACATTAATAAAAAATGTATATACCAAAGGTTTATATACTGAAGGCAGAAGTCAATCTTTGCTTAGCCAAAAACGATATTGTCTAGAGCATTTTAGTAATCTTATTAACTTTTCAAAAAAATATAACAAAAATCTTGCTATCAGCTTTGCATATCCCAATGATCCAATACTTCAAAAAACGGATAGATATGTTATGAGCATTGAAGAAATAGTAAGAGAATGTACCAAAGTCTTTAAAGAAAAAAATGTAAATGTTGTATCAACAAAATACAATCATTCAAACAATAGAAATACACAAACAAAAAAGGTATTAGAGTATTTAATACTATGTAAATATTAATATGGAAATTTGCTTAGAAAAAATAAAAGATAAAATAAATAAAGCGACAGCTACCAATAGAAATGATCTATATGATTCACATATCTATTGGTCACAAAAACCTTATAATATTTGTGATATTCTAATAAATTCATTTAGCAAAAAAGGTGATATTGTTTTTGATCCATTTCTAGGTTCTGGAGTAACATTATTACAATCTATAAAAAAAGAGAATGATCGTATTGGTATTGGTTGTGAAATTAATGATGCACCTATTTTTATTGTTAATACCCTATTGGCAAAATATGATACTAAAAAATTCAAAAAAATATCAGAAGAATTTATTCAACAATTAAAAAAACTATTACCATATTATTACACGAAATGTCCTTATTGTGGGAAAAATGCAGTAATAACATCTGTAATTTTTGATAAACCGTCAAGAAATGCTGATATTAATATTAAAACAATTAATTTTAGATGTTCTTGTACTAGTAAATCTACAAAATTAGCTGATGATAATGATTACAAATCAATAAATATAAATGAAGAAATTAAAAATATTAAAAGCGAGTTTCTAATTCCGAACTCAAAAATAGCCGTATATGAAAATCAACATATTGATCAGATTTTTACAAAACGAAATTATCTAATTTTAGATAAAATTATAGGAATAATAAACCATCTTGAAAACTATAGTGATTTGTTTAAATATTTATTAATGTCTATTATTCATTTAGCAAAAATCACTGATACACATTCATCTTCACAGTGGCCGCTTTGGATTCCGAAGAATAACTGCGTTGAAAAAAACATTATTGATTTAATAGAAAAAAAAGTTATTAAATTTGAGAAAACAATAAAATATTTAAATAATAATTACTCTAACACTAACTCTTATAAATTATTGCACAAGGGCAGTCAGTTTATAGATGATACAGATATTTCAGATGAATCCATTCAACTTATTATTACTGATCCTCCATACTTAGGACAAGTTGCATATTCAGAATATATGCAATTATATAAACCTTTTTTAAATTTAAATTTTAATTTAGACGATGAAATAATTGTGTCATCTGCACCTTCAAGAAATAAAAACGAAGACCAATATTTCAAAGACCTAGATAATGTATTTTCAATATGTTCAAAAAAAATGAAAAATGAAGGTTATTTGTGTTTGTATTTTCATGATAGCAGTCTAGAAGTATGGGATAAATTAATTAATATATTGTCAAAAAATCACTTTAAATATTTATCACAAGCACATATACGAAAATCAAACACTTTAAAGAATATAATAAGCCCCAAAAAGTCTCTGAATGGAGATTGTATATTATTTTTCCAAAAGGATAATAACATTGCTTCGAATCCTATTGGTTCAGAAGATATATTAGAAATCGAACAAAATATTATAAAACAAGCGAAATTTTTAGTAAAACGAGCGAATTGCCTTTCTACTCCAGAATTGTATGATTTGGGTCTTATGGAAATTTTAATTCACAATGGATGGTTAAATCCATTATCAAAAAAATACAAATCTTTAGTTGATATATTTGAAAAGCATTTAATTTGGGATTCAATTAAATCAAAATGGACTCTTTAACACTAGCTTTCTAATATTCCATTATAATATTTGTTTGGAAATGCATCATTTAGTTGTTGGACAATTTCTTGACCATTTATTATTTTAATATCATTTGCGCAGGCTATTGTTTTTCCATCTTGCGTGTAATCTGATGTTGTAATACATACTGCGATATCGAAACCTCTTCGAATTTTTTCAGAATGTAAACGTTGAATTGGTTCGCTTCCAACATTGGCAACCCAACGTTTACATTGGAATAAGTATTTAGTTGTATTGCCATTTGTTATTTTTTTTGCGAGCAAATCAACACCTAGGTCTCCAGAACCTCCAGTATTAATTACATCAATATAGCCTTGCGCTTCGAGTAATGATTTTATAATTATTTCAAAATCCGTCCCCGATAAACATGATACATCTATTGCATCATCAGAAATTGCGTTTGTATATGTTTTTTTGATATAAACATTTTCATTGCAATCGCAATAATTTTTAATTATTTTTTTTATTTCATTTTGACAATTATTATCATCTAAAAAACTATTAATAGAATTAGGATTACCATCACATAGTTTGTTTGCTATTTCAAAATAAAGATCATCTAATACAAATTGTCCGTTTTTTTCTAGTAATTCTTTTATAAATAACGGCATCAAATCATATAATTTTGTAAATAAATCATTATTGTCTTCAATATCAAGATATAACTTGTTACAGTTTATTCTCACTATTGCATTTGTGTCTATATGAAAATTTTGTTGTATTACAGAAGTAATCTTCTCAATATCACTTTCGGTTGCAATATAAGATTGTTTCTCTTTCAAAATGTCTAAAATATATTGCACGCAGGTAGTTAAAGTAATATCAGAATTTGCAGTTTGTAGTATTTTATTATATATTAATTTGACAACTTCAAATTCATAGTTTTTATTACCTACATACCAATAAGCTTCGGTTTTAGGCAATTTCTCGAAAAATACAATCATTTCTTTTGATAAGGTATTTTTGTATGCAGATTGTTTTCTGATTGTCGGATCATTTTTATCAATTCCAATTCTGGCAATATACTCAAACCCATTTTTTCTTGCAAGATTTATAATTTGAGTCAAAGTTTCAAAATATTTTCTTGCACCAAGTTTAATTGTAAAGATAGCAAGTTTGTTATCTTTTAAAACCTTGATAAAGTTTTTAAACATGGTATCTATATCATTAAAATAATTATCAAGAGATTGTTTGTTTGGTCTTGAAGGTGCATTTGTTAACACTAATTCATTATTAAGCATATCCTCAGTTAATTCAAATTCACCAGGTTTATAAAATTTATTCAACCATTTTCTATATAACTGATTCCATTCTAAATATGGCACTTGATCTGTATAAGGGAAGTCAGTATATATCATATCAAATTTTTGTTCTAGGCAATTATTTATATAGGCTTGATAAGGAACGTTATATAGTTCGTATAAATTGTTATTTTCCGGATTTGTTGATAATATTTCGCAAAATTCTTCCTGAAATTTAATAAGTGCTTCAACTTTGTTTTTAAATATTTCCCAAACATTCGTTTCTTGTGCTCCTTTCATAACAACATGGTATAAACGGTCAGTTGATGAACCATACATTGCAATTCTAGATAATGCAAGAGATGATACTAACATGAATTCTAAAAAATCTTTTTCCGGACTATTTGTTAAGTTTTTAATACCATTTTGAAGAATCAATAGTGCTTTTTGATTTCTTTTAGTAAAAAGCCTATTATAATAATCGGCACCAGTTGCTGCAGTTATATTTATTCTGCTATTTTCAATATATTTATCATTAGGAAAATCTTCAATATGTTCATTATTTATTTCATTTAATTTTTCTAAATCATAGCTAGAAAAATGTTTATATAAATTATGACATTTAGAACACCTTTCAACTAATTTCACATTTTTCCCATCTTGTATATCTCTATTATCCGTTGGATTAAAATATTCTTCTGTTTGTGGATCATAAAATAATTTTGAAATATAGTTTTTTTCTCCACAACATTCTGTTTCATATAGATTCATAATTAACGGCTTGGTATCAGTTTCTAATTGATTTAGATAATTTTGTAATATTTCCAAGTTTATTTTCTTAAATATTGTTTTTACAATAGAAAAAGTATAATTATCAATTTCATTCCCAATGATTTTTTTATTAGCCATTGATGCCGCGATAATAAAAGAACCAGACCCCATAAATGGATCATAAAGTACATCATTTGGACCAGCTAGCGTTTCTATGATGTTGTGTGCAATGTCAATTGACTTTCTACCGGGAAAGTTAAACACAGTCTTAAAAGAATGAGGGACTTTATTTTCAACACCTTCCAAATTAGCAATTAAAGTTCTAATTTTTTGATAAGTTTCTTCATTGATTCTTTTCATACTTAAACTACCTCAACTCTTTAAAACTATTCTTCATTTATCTCATAAAAATATGTTTATATCAATTTAGAATATAAATTTTTGTACTTAAAAATTAAAAAATAATTAATTTTGAGCCGATTTGCTAAAATTTAATATATGATTTTCATGAGAAATTGAACTATAGAGTTAAATATGGTGGAAGAGGAAAAAGTTAAAACTATTAATCTCAATATAATGTTATTAAAAAATTGTTGTAATTTAAACAATCGAGAAGATTATATTGATAAATATTCAGAAAAAAATATTATAAAAGGTGGCAAGAGCAATGATTCTTACTTTTTATATAAAAATGGTCGAGGAAAAAGCAAACCTTCTTGGGTTTTAGAATTTGATGAAAAAGTATTAGATGGGATCAAAGATTCTTTTGAAGATACTTCTTCTGAAGGACTTTCTGTTATTAAACAGATTAATTACAAAAATATAAATTATTTATTTTCAATAAATTTTGGTCAAGGATGGAGAAATATAAAAAAAGACAAAATAGAAGATACTTTTGGTATATATACAACAATTGCAATAATAGAAGAAGGTGCTAAAATACGTAGAGCAGGAACACGAAATATATCAAGCAATCCTAAAAATACAGAATTTCAACATGCTTTTGAAATTACAAATGAGACATTTAACTCAGAATTAGAAGATAATGATATTATAAGACATTTGAATGCAACAGCTGATACTTCTACTATTAGCTCGGTCATTGGTAAATATGGTCCTTTAAATATAAGAATGAGGTTTAAGGAATCAGAAATCCCTTGTTGGGACTATCTTGATGACAGATTATTGTCATTATTAGAACAGTATTTAAAAATACAAACAAATGAAAGAATTATAAATAAATATTTTAAAGGATTACGCCCATTACCTAGTGCTAAGCAAAAAGAATTAAATGATAACCTTGACTCTAAAATACTCGAAGATACTTCTAAATTTTTCTTATTTGAACCAGAAATAGACTATGATCCTACTATTATTTCAAGTATCAAATACAAATTAAAAGAGGATTCTAGAGCCTCTGAAACATACGAAAATTTAAAATTGGAAGATTATCTAGTTTTAAGAGAATCCAAAATGCCTTTAAATTTAAATGAAGATAAAGTCTTTTTAATAAATGAAGATGGGAAAAAGTGTAAAGAATGGACCATTTTAAAGTGTCTATATGGCGAAATTAAACAAGACAATCAAGTCTATATATTATCAAATTCTGTCTGGTATGGTATGTCTAATGATAAATACGAACGAATTAATAAAAATATTAAAGCGATACAAGAAGATTTTTATATAGATGATTGTACCAAGGAATCTACACAAAAAAGTATTATGAAGCAAAAATTAAAAGGTGTAAAACAAATAGCCAAAGAACGAATTTTTAATACGGCATTATGTAAACAACTTTCAGGTGAATTATTTGATGAAATTAGTCAACAAATTACTATTGATGGTGACAAGATGGAAGTTTGTGATATTTTTAATCCAAAAGAAAAAGAATTTATTCATTCAAAAATAAGTTCTGATGCTGCGAAACTTAGCCATCTTTTTAATCAGGGATATGTTTCTGCAAGAGCATTCGCATCGATGAAAGAACAATATGTATCATTAGTAAATGAAAAAATGAAAAATGAAGAACATAAATTAGATGATTCACAAAATTCGCATCAAAAATATACCATAAGGTATCTAATAATAAATGGTAATACTAAAAATAGATTAACTTTTATAAGCAAGTTAGCTCTTGATAAAATTATTACCGATTTAAAAGGTTTTGGTTATAATGTTAAATTGTCTTGGGTAAATCAAATCAGTTTATAATTAAAAATCAAAAGCAAAACATTGTTCAAAAAGTGTTCAACAGTGTTCAAAAGGTGTTTAAAAATCAAAATAGGTATCAGAGTGCCTTTTTGAAATTTTCATGCAAAATAACGCAAAATAAAAGGAGCTGTTAAACTCCCAAATAGACTACTCATGAAAAAAATTTTCGGTATCAAATCGTGAAAAGTTTAGGTTTCTGAATTTTTCTATTTTATTATCTGAATATTCTTTCTTCACCCAACGAAGATATGTTTTAGCAGAAGATACTTTTGCTCGATTAATTTTTATTTTAATCAATCTCTCAAATCTTTGAATTGCAAGTTCTCGGGCTTCACTTAAAGAATACTGTTTTGGCGAAAGATAATATTCTTTAAAAAAATAATATATTTCACCGGGTTCTCTTGTTTCTGATCCTACAAGATTTATCAAGCCATTTCTTGAAATTTCATATTTAAATTTATTATATTTATTTAATGTAATATTGGCTGTTTTTAACGTCTTTTTAAGTTCTCTCTCATTCATTCCTTGAGTTTGTTTTAATAACTTGAACATATCTTTTATATTTTGTTTAGTTTCAGGAGGAGCAAAGAAATAATCAATAAAGCCATCTAACTCATTAATATATTTGGGAAAAACTTCTTTAGGCTTTTTAACTTGAAATGGCAACATATGACGCATGCAGTCGCTGTCACTTTCTATTGTTTTTTCTTTGGATTTACTTATTTGAGGAATATAAATATATGAATCCCCATTATCTCTTATAATATTTTTTGACGTTAGTTTTTCTAAAATCGGAATAATTTCTATTTTTGATTTTTCAAGTAGGATTTCTAAATCTTCTACTGTAAAAATATTTAATTTCTTAATCGCTATTTCAATATTTTTTTCTAATAAATTTTTCCTATGTCTTGTTTCCACCTTAAAACTCCAGTTCTTGCTTTGTAATTTTCTTATATCCGTTAGTTTGTGCCAATTCTTCAATCTTTAAAATATAAATTACAATTTGCCTTAGTCGATTAGCATTTTTTGCAATCATTTCAATTACTTCATCATCAAGCGGAACTTCGCATAATTTTGTAACAATTTCTTTTATATCTTCAAAATCAAAAGGGACAAATTTATAAATACCCAAAAGCCTGTCATATAAATGCTTAAATCTTTTTAATTTTTTATCAGCAGCTCCCATTCCAACTAATAAAACAGGAATTCCTGTTTTATCGTGCAAATCACGAACTGTTTCAATAGCTCTTGTAGATTCTACCAAGTAATCAACTTCATCCACGATTAACATTCTTGGTTTTTCTATTAACTTCGCAACAGCTTGATCAAATAATTCAAAAGATGTTTTCTTTGGCTCTTCGCCTAATTCCTTAACAAGAGCTTTTAAAAACCAAATTCTTGACATTCCATTTGTTGCTGTAACCAGTATGGCATTTTGGTTTAAAGTCCACCAAAGAACAGCATTGCTTTTACCCAATCCTGGTTCACCATATACAAGTCCAATTTTAGGAACATTATATTTTGCATTATTTAATCTTTCTATTAATGAAACAAATGCTCTAACATTTTTTGTTTTTACAAATGTTCTTCTCATAATTATCTCCCTTTAATCCTCAACGCCATACAACAATTTATATTCGGTTGATTTTTTATAATTATCCACCCATTTTTGCTCATCTTCAGATAAATCGGGTTTGTTTTTTAGATAATCATATCTTTCGTATTTATTATGAAATACAATTTTTTCAGGTTGAATTTCATCTTCTTTTAAGCTTTCAATGAGCAACTTTTTATCTTCTATGCTTGGCTTATAAATCACATTATCGGTTTCATTTAGTGCCGGTAAATATACCTTTTCTTTTTTCAGTTCTCTAAGATATTGTTTTACAGTTTGCTTTTCAAGTTCTTTTTGTTGTTTAATTCGTTGTTTTAATTCTTCCACATCTTTTGCTTCGCCTGTATAATTAGCAAGTGGATGAATTGGGGCAAGTCTTTCGGCTGTACATAAAAATTCGCCCGACATTGTAAAAACTTTGATATAAGACAAATCAAAAAGACTATATTTTATAACAACTTGAGTCCTTAATCCGTATAAACTTTCGTGATAATAATCGGATTTTAAAAATCTTATTCCGTTTCTGCCAATATTTTTAATAACATTTACCATCATTAAATCATCTAGTGTTGAAATATCAATGCCATTACCTTTTCCCGCATCAAATACTTCCCCAATACTTAAACCCTTTACATTAGGACAAGGTTGTGCATAATGAAAGTTAACCATCCAACGAGTAATATAATTTATAACTTCATCCATTGTAGGAATGTAATTGCTGTGAATTTCTTTGTGTAAGCGTTCATTGCGTTTTTTATAAGCTGGTTTATTATCAATACAAGAACCCACAAAAGAAGGCAATATACGTTCAAAACTATCCTGCATTTCCCTAAAAAATCTTTCTATCGGTTTAGCTTTGGCATTATATGGTTTTGCGAAAATCGGAGTTATTCCAAGTTTTATAAATAAACCGCTAATATCATCATCTGCTGTAAAATAATCAGCCTTATATGCTTTTCCGTTATCTTGATAAACAAATTTTGGATATTTACCCAATGCAATAATTGAATTTCTGAGTGCTGAAGCAATACATTGGGTATTTTCTTCCAACATAACTTCAAAACCAACCATTGCTCCAGATTTCCAATCTTGATAAGCAGCAATTGTCGGTCTGCATGGTTTGCCTGTAAATGGATTTATAACCTCAAATGCAAGCCTATGCCCATCACCAATTAAAACATCTCCTACATTTAATTTTAAAATATCTCTTTCGATATATGGTATAACTTTATCTCTTAAGGCTTTTGCACCTTCTCTTGCAAATATCCACATATCATAGTGTTCCTGTTTATACTTGGAGATAAACCTCCGATATGTCATCTCGCATGCTAAATTAGTTACACCCTGCTGTAATAAAAGATGCTTTGTTAATTTGATAGCTTTTCCAATATTTGGTTGGTTAGGGTTCAGTAATATTTTTAAAACTGTTTCCTTTTCTTTTTCTGAAAATTTATCTTTATTCGGTTGTGATTTATATTTTGGAGCTAGGACTTTCCAATTATCAGCATTTTCTTTTAGAAGTCTATCCCAACGCATTATTGTTGATATTGCTATATTGTTAATATTTTCATACTGATTATTTTTATTTGGCATGTTATTATAAACAGATACAAATTCTTTAATAGCATCAACCTTTTTACCTTTATAATTAACGCAAAAAGCACGCCATTTCATTACAATATCAAATTTAGTTAATGCTCGTTTTTTACTCTTTTCACTAATGGGAGTGTTAAAATTCTCTGTGGAAATTTCGGTCGAATATAGTTTATTAACTTCATCTTGCCACTCTTGTTCAATAGATGAAACTAAAACTTCATATCTCTGGCAAATTTTTCGCCCTATATATTTTCCGCTTGTTACTAATTTGCGAACAGATCTATCAGATACGCCTTTAATTTTTGCAAGCTCGGTTGCTCTAATCCACTCCATTAAATCCTCCTGTATTTTAATAATTTGTATTGAAGTACAATTTTTGTAGATTAATCAAGATAGGTTTTATATTATACTAAATAGACTAATGGTATAGTGGAATAATATACCATGTAATTCTAAAGTTTTGTTATAAATTACTCGGGCTGATGGTTATTATAATATTTCTCATGTATAATTGGTTTATGTACGACAAAGAACCTAAATGGGCAAAATATATTACAGAAGATTCTATTGATGACTATGGTTTATTAGACTTAGTCAACATAATTGGACTTGAAGCAACAAAAAAGTTGATGATTCATTATGCAGGAAATAGCATTAGAATTCCAAAATCAGCCAATACAAAATATAAACATCAATATGTTTTAGATAATTATGATGGAACAAAAATCTCTAGAATGAGAACTGCTATTGAATGTCAAATTACTGAAAATTATATTTTTAAAATTATGAAAATGTATAAAGATAAAAAGCCAATGTAAAAATTATACATTATAACCTAAGTATCTCAGTCCTGAATTTGTATTTTCGTTTCTAATTGGCAATTCATCCCTAAGAAGTCCAATAACTTCTTGTGCTGTGGATTCCCCAAAATATCTTATAGAAGAATTTTTTATTAATTTATCAAGTTCTTTTGGAGAAGCTATTTTTAATTTCTGAATACACGATTTTACATCTTTTACATTGTTTTCTTTTGCAAATTTCTCCTTCCAGTTAAATCTTACAGAATTGGTCAAATAAGTATTTATGTTATTTGCGAGAAATTCGGATATATCTTCTAAATTTGCACTATCTATGTTCTGATCCGAGAATATTTCTAGTGCATTTTTTCTATAATTCAATCTGATGCCTTCATTATCCCATACAGAATCAGAAATTATCCAATTATGATATTCTTGAATACAATTTTTTAAAAGTTTTGCTTTTTGTTCACTATTTAAATTGTTTACTTCAAATGAATAGTAGTAATCTTTTGAAGAATTATTCTCTGAATGATGGAATAAGTAATTCAAGAAACTATCTATTTCAAATTTTAGCGGTGAATTTTTCCAAATTCTACCATAGGATTCATATTGTTTTGACAACTCATTATATTCATTCAGGAACTGTTCATAACTACATTTTTCAGTAAGCTCTTTTGGCAATTTAATAATTGGTTTTAAATCAGGATTAAAACCTTCTGTATCAATATAAGTTGAATTATTCAATGCTTCATCCAACATTTCTTGATTAACTGGTGTTCCAAGTTCCCAAATTTCATTGTACATTGCTTCAAATCTATCAACATCTAATATATCACCGGCAACACCTGTTTCATAGTTTACATATAATCCTCTATAGGTCATATTAGCAGAGGTTACAACCGAATAATCATCCATTAAATACATTTTTGCGTGTAAATGTTTTAAGCTTCTTAATTCACAATTATTACCTAAGAAAAATTTTAAAATTTTATAATTATTGATTGAAATATTATTCAAATCAGTAAGAAGTCTGAAATTTGGCTTGTGTTTCTTAATTTTGCTTATTTGAAAAATATAATAAAAAATCTTTTCACTACTTATAAATGGTGAAGATATCCATAGACGATTACATATTCTGCCTGAATGTTCGTGTAGATAATTGGTAATACAATCCATTTTTGTAGTATACCTAAAATCAATTAAATTATTAATTAAATCTGCCATACTTGCTCCTAAATACTATTATATCTAACTATATTATTATAAATAAGCATACAAAACTAGTTCCGATAAATTGGTTCCGCAAATTTAAAAACTTTACTGATTTTTTATAAATTTCTCAAACTCAATGTTACTTTTAAAAATCAGCTTTAAATATTTATATACATTAAATTTTAGGTGTTTATACATAAAACAAATTTATTGGGTTTGAGCCATAAAAGTTCCGCAAAATTACATTTTTTAAATTCTCAAACATATGTAATTTGCCTTTCCGACCAATCCTGTTTATATTTCCGACCAATCCGTTTGTACTCATTTTATGTGTTACTTTACACCTTATGATAATTTTTCCGAAACTTGGTGTTAATTTTTTAATTCCTTGCACAACTGGACTATACCAAAATAATCAAACTATCCGTACACCTTAAAAACGGTGCTAAAACCAGCTATATTAAGAAAAAATCAAACTATCCGTACAGTCCCCAAAAAGTCCATTTCGGCAGTTTGATTTTTTTGGTAAACTTAATTTTCCGACCCAAAAACGCC
This sequence comes from Candidatus Gastranaerophilales bacterium, assembly GCA_947857085.1. Classification (GTDB taxonomy): domain Bacteria; phylum Cyanobacteriota; class Vampirovibrionia; order Gastranaerophilales; family Gastranaerophilaceae; genus SIG32. The sequence continues at coordinate 43,061 of CANUDF010000001.1, forward strand.
CTCGCAGAGCGGGCTGTCCAAAATAATCAAAGTATCCGTACAAATAAAACCGGTCGTTAAATTACAATAGCCAAAATAAATTAAATAATAAGTGCAGACAATAATAATTTTATTCAAGGGTAAATAATTATTTTTTTGGTCAATATATGGTCAATTTTTTTTAGTCGATTTTCGAGGGGGCTGAAACCCAATAAAAAACTCCCCAGGTTGGACTCGAACCAACAACCTACCGGTTAACAGCCGGTTGCTCCGCCATTGAGCTACTGAGGATTATATCTTTATTATATGATAAAAATTTTTCTTGTAAAGTACTTTTTTATAATTTTATTGGCAAATTGTACAGTTGTATGATAAAATAAATTATGTAATAGTTAGTGAAAAGGGGGTATATATGGCAAATCCTGTTTTTAACGATAATCTCGTTGAACAAACACATATTCTAGAGGGCGAACCCATGACAATTAACGGCGCCATTAACAAGACATTTATTTTATTTGCGTGTCTTATTGTATCAGCATGCTACACATGGTATCTTGCATTTAACGGGTTTACCGATAAAGCCCAAATGCTTACTTTCGGCGGCGCAATCGTCGGACTTATTTTAGCACTTGTTATTGTCTTTTCAAGAAAAGCAATGCACATACTTGCACCGATTTATGCAATTGCTGAAGGTTTCTTTATAGGCGGTGTATCAGCCGTTTACGCAGCCGCTTATGCTGGTATTGTAATTAATGCTGTTATTGCTACATTTGCGGCGCTTGGTTCAATGCTTATACTTTACAGAACCGGTTTAATTAAATGTACTGACAAATTCCGTTCCGTAATATTTACAGCAACGCTGTCAATTGCAATTGTATATTTAATTCAAATTATTGCATCGCTTTTCGGACGCGGAATCCCGCAAGTATTTACATCAAGCGCAATTGGTATCGGTTTCAGCCTTGTAGTAGTCGCAATTGCCGCACTAAATCTTATAATCGATTTTGATTTTATTGAACGCGGCTCTCAAGGCATGCTTGAAAAAAAATATGAATGGTATGGAGCTTTCGGATTAATGGTTACGCTTATCTGGCTATACCTTGAAATCCTTAGATTGTTAGCTAAATTAAGTGATAGAAGATAAATTAAAAGCTCCCTTGAACGGGAGCTTTTTTTAAATAAGTTCGCCATATATTTTCCCGTCTACATAATCTGTAAGCTTAACCTGACGGATAGTATTACATAATCCTGCAATGTCTGTATTCAAATGGACTGTAAGATAATTTCTTGTAACCCCTTTGAGTTTTCCGTCATGTTTATCCGGACGTTTTTCAATAAGTACTTCTCTAATCTGCCCAATATTTTTTTCCACAAATTTTTTGAACTTGTATGCAGATATATCCTTTACAATAGAAGCCCGCTTTACTTTTACACTATCATCAAGCTGGCAAGCCATAGATGCACCTGCGGTTCCCTGCCTTATCGAGTAAGGGAATGTATGAATCTGTGTCAATCCTGATTGTTCGAGATTTTTACGTGTAGTTTCAAAATCTTCATCAGTCTCACCCGCAAAACCCGTTATTATATCACTGCCCAAAAACGGCATTTCAAACATTGCATTTATTTTATCAATCTGTTTTAGATAATATTCAACTGTATACAACCTATTCATTGATTTTAAAGTTTTATCACAGGCCGATTGGAGAGAAAGATGGAAATGCGGACAGAATTTTTCGGAAACGGAAAGAAAATCCAACATTTCGTCTGTAATTTCTAAAGGATTTAATGAACCCAGTCTGTAACGTACGATTTTTGTCCTTTTTTCAACCTCTTTTAAAAGGTCAAGAAGTTCCAGACCAAAATCTTTTCCCCATAAACCAATATGAATACCGGTAAATACAACTTCTTTAAACCCATGCGCTGATAAATTATTTATCTGTTCAATAATAAAATCAATATCTGCGCTGCGGCTTTTACCTCTTGCAAAAGGTATTATACAATAAGAACATCTATTATCACATCCATCTTGAATTTTAAGACTTGCACGCGTTTTAGACATATCTGTAAGAACAGTTTTATTAAAAGTTTCAAGCTGCATAATATCTGAAGCATGAAGACGCTCATTTGTTGATACAAAATCAAATATATTTAACTTTTCATCATTACCAATTACATAATCAATAAACTCGTTTTTAAGAAGTTTTTCTTTTTCAATCTGTGCAAGACAGCCGGTTAATATAGTGATTATTTCCGGATTTTTATGTTTTGCATTACGCAAAAGATAAAGTGCTTCGTTGTCGCTTTTATGGGTTACAGAACAGGAATTAAGAACATAAGTATCTGCTTCTTCAAGTTTTGTAACCTTTTGCATGCCATTTTTTATCAAATTTTCTTCTATTATTGACCCCTCGAACTGGTTCGATTTACAGCCCATTGTATGTATTAAAAATCTTTTCATTTTTCTATGATATTCAAAAGAAAAAATATTGTAAATAATTATTAAAAAGAATTAATCCGCTAGCAAATTAATTTACTTTTTTATTTTATATGTGTATAATAAAAGTGCGAAAGGTGTGTGTAACATGCAAATTAACGCTATGGCGGTTAATGCGCCACAAACAATAACTACCGGTCAAAACTTTAAAGGCAAACGTGATAATATTAATGCGTTTATTAACCTTGATGACAGGTCTATACAACAGATTGCTTATTTGAAAACAATAAAAAGTGTTGATGACAGGCGGCATAGAAAGCTTGACAAAAAGCTCATGGCTGCTGTTCCTGTTGCAGCCGGAATTGCTTCTGCAGCATTTTTAAAAGGCAAATTCTTTACCAATAAAGGAAGACTTGAAAAAATAATGCAGTTTAGTGGTACAACTGCTAAATGGTTTGCAGCATTCGGAATTATTGATTTAGTATTTGCAGCTAAAAACAAAGTTGAACAAAAATCTGAGAAAGCTCAAAATTTTGCAAAAAATAATCCTTTGTTATCTTTTGCCGGCGCAGCAGCATTAAGTTTCTTAGCTATTGCAGGTGCTAAAAAAGGCTTTGGCAAAGTATTAAACAAATATGGTGTTAAGATAGTTGATAAATACGATGAAAATATCACTAAAGCTTTATTAAAAACAGGAGAATTATTAGATAACAATAAAATATTAAACAAAATAGCTAAAGGAAAAGCTAAAATATCTAAAAAAATTCCGTCTGCAATCAAAGAATTTGGTAAAACGCTTCTAAGCTGGTCTCCAGTTCTTATTGGTACAGGAGCTGTTATACACTCTATCGACCATAACAAGACAAAAATGAGAACTTTTGCTGATAATTATAATGATTTGAAAACAAAACAATTAAATTTAGCAAGAAAAAGAAATGTAGAACTTTCGCTTCAAAATGACTTTTTCTTAACTAATCCTAAAAATAAAGAGGATTTAGAACTATTGAAAGATCCGAAAAAAGGTTTAGAAGTATAATAAGTTAATCATAAAAAAGACTGTTCCCAAGGGAACAGTCTTTTTTATCTAAAATATTTTTATTGGTTTTTTAACAATCATTCTACAGTCTTTCACCATATCTTTGCAAATGTCATCCTGTAAAATTGCCCCGCAGTATTTTTGGCTCTTAATATAGCCGCTAATACATGCAGCACGATGATAATCAGCATCGGTTATTAGTAATCTTTCTTCTCGATTTTCACCGCTATAATAATCATAAAGTACATTTACACTTATAAGGTTATTATAATTTTTCCCATCTTGTGCACCTTTTTTATATCCGGTTATGATTTTCCCTGATTTTAACTTGTAAAAAGGATAAACATCATCCCACAGTTTTCCTGCACCCAAAGTTCCATTTATGTCAATATATAATATATATCCTGTTCTATCATCTTCATTTTCTGCATCTGATAAGTCATCTATTTCTCCATAATCGGAACCTATATATAGTTTTAAGCCATTAGTAAAAACTATATGCGGATTTATATCAAAAACACCTGATTTTGCATATGCAGTAACTGTATTCGGTGTAATATTACAATTCTTTTCTGAAATATTAAAATGTTCAGAAATTTGTTCACAAAGCTTCATTGCCGAATCTGCTGCAATTTTTTGGCTGTCTGTTTGACTTTCACAACTTTTATCCTGATTTTCAATATCTAAAATGCATTCTTCATACATGCTGTCAAATAAAATATCCTGTGAAATATTTTTCACAATGTTATATCCAATATAATAGGCTGTAGAATCAATTTTTTTAATTTTACTTTGAGTTATTGGAAAAGTAATGCATAAAATTAACGAAATAACTGTAAATACAGTTACAAGCTCGCCTAGTGTAAATGCTTGCTGAGAGTGGTTTGTATACTGCCCCCCCCCCTGTGACCTAATTTGTTCATATTAACTCCTTTTGGTAATATAATATCATATTTCATAATAATTGACAATAAATTAATATGAACATAAAAAAACTCCCTTTGAATAAAGGGAGTTTTTTTATGTATTTGGCAAAACGATTATTTCATCAATTCACCAACTGCTTTGTAAACAGACATACGTTTTGCTGCATCTTCTTCAGCCTGATTGTAAAGAGCCTCAGCAGCTTCAGGATTCGTTTTCATCAATGATTTATAACGACCTTCACTTCTAATAAAGTCTTGATAACTGCCTTTAGGATCTTTAGCATCCCAAGTGAACGGCACTTCGTTTTCAGGGTTATATCTGTATAATGGGAAGTAACCGGCTTCAACAGCACGTTTTTGTTCTGTTTGAGTTTTACTCATATCAATACCGTGAGCAATACAAGGAGCATAAGCAAAAATGATTGATGGTCCTTTGTATGCTTCAGCTTCCTGGAATGCTTTCAGAGTTTGAGCTCTATCAGCACCAAGTGCAACTGAGGCAACATATACATAACCATAAGACATACTCATCAAGCCCATGTTTTTCTTGTAAGTTCTCTTACCGCCTGTAGCAAACTTCGCAACAGCACCTGTAGGTGTTGATTTAGAAGCTTGACCGCCAGTATTAGAGTAAACTTCGGTATCAAGAACAAGAATATTAACATCTTGATTTTGAGCTAATACGTGGTCAATACCGCCGTATCCGATATCGTTAGCCCAGCCATCACCGCCGATAATCCAAACTGATTTATCAGTAAAGTAATCTTGAAGTTCTCTTACTTTTGCTAAATCAGGACAATCAACATCAGCATATTTAGCAAGAACTTCTTTTGCTTTATTTTGAGCTGCAACAGCTTCTTCAGTTTTTGAATTATCGAAGTGTGAAATTGCTTCTTCCAAAGCTTGTTTCAAATCAGCCGGAGCTTTTTCACTTGCGATTACTTTTTCAACATAAGTTTTCAAAGTATCTCTGTTTTGGTCAACAGCTAATCTCATACCGAAACCAAACTCAGCGTTGTCTTCAAACAATGAGTTAGCCCAAGCAGGACCTCTGCCATCCTTATTAGTTGTATAAGGAATAGTCGGGAAAGTACCTGAATAAATTGATGAACATCCTGTTGCGTTAGCAACAATCATGTTTTCACCAAATAATTGTGAAACTAATTTAACGTAAGGTGTTTCACCACAGCCGGCACAAGCACCTGAGAATTCAAATAACGGTTTTCTCAACATTGCACCTTTAATAGTTTTAGTTGTATTTTTACCCATTACGTTATCAGGTAATTCATCAAAGAATTTTTCATTAACTAATTCACAAGCTTCTTCTTCTTTTTCAATAGTTGACCAGGTAAGAGCTTGTTTTTCAGGATTTTTGTTTGCAGGACACTGATCCACACAAACACCGCAGCCAGTACAATCTTTGCAGTAAACCTGAACTTTAAATTCTTCATCAGCTAAAGCAGGTCTAGCAGGAATTGTATTAAATGATGCAGGAGCATCTTTCAGATTTTCTTTTTCGATTAATTTAGTTCTGATAGCTGCGTGAGGACAAGCAGAAGCACAGATACCGCACTGTATACAAGCTTCTGAATTCCAGTGAGGAACACGCGGAGCAATACCGCGTTTTTCAAGGCAAGCTGTACCTGTCGGGATAACACCGTCAACGGACATTGCAGAAACAGGTATATCATCCCCTTTTTGTCTCATTGAAGGTTCAATGATTTTCTTTGCAAAATCACTTGCTTCATCAGAGATTAATTTAACGTCATCAACACATCCAACGCCATCTAATGAAGCCGGAATAGGTACTTCTTCAGTTGCGTTAACAGCTGCGTCAATCAATGCTAAGTTCATGTTAACAACATCATCGCCTTTTTTCTTAAAGGTTTTCTTAGTCATTTCTCTCATACCTTCAAGAGCTTGTTCAAACGGAATAATGCCTGAAACTTTGAAGTATGCAACCATCATAACTGTGTTTGCACCTTTACCTCGCAAACCGGGCTGCTGTTCAATAAGTTTTTCTGCATCAACATTGTAGAATTTAATCTTCTTATCAATAATAGTTTTCTGCAAATCTCTTGTTAAGTGAGCAAAAGCTTCTTCTTTTGAGTAAGGGCTGTTAAGCAAGAATGTACCGCCCTCTTTGATACCTTTTAACAGGTCATATCTGCCAATGTATGCATGAGCTGAGCAGGATACAAAGTCAGGAGCTGTGATAAGGTATGTTGATTTAATCGGTTTGTCGCCGAATCTCAAGTGAGAAACAGTAACACCGAATGATTTTTTAGAGTCATAAGCAAAATATGCCTGAGCATCTTTGTTTGTATATTGACCGATAATTTTAATTGAGTTTTTGTTCGCACCTACAGTACCATCTGAACCCAAGCCCCAGAACATGCAGTTTGTAGTACCTTCAGGTTCTGTAACAATATGTTCTTCAACTTTTAAAGATCTGTTAGTTACATCATCTTCAATACCAACTGTAAATCCATGGAAACCATTGTTTTCAGAGTGTTTATAAATAGCAAGAACCATTGACGGAGTAAATTCTTTAGAAGATAAACCGTAACGTCCGCCGATAACTCTGATATCTTTATTTTCAAGAGCTGCAACAACATCCATGTATAAAGGCTCGCCAATAGAACCCGGTTCTTTTGTTCTATCAAGAACAGCAATACGTTTAACAGATTTTGGTAAAGCCTCATTGAAACGTTTAACATCAAATGGTCTGTATAATCTAACTTTAACCAAACCGTATTTAGTACCGCGTTTAGCATTTAAGTATTCAATTGTTTCTTCAATAGTTTCACAACCTGAACCCATAGCTACGATAACATCAGTTGCATCAGGAGCTCCGACGTAATCAAACGGATGATATTGTCTTCCGGTAACTGCTGCAACTTTATCCATGTATTCCTGAACAATATCAGGAACCATATCGTAGTATTTGTTAACGGTTTCACGTCCCTGGAAGTAAACATCTGTATTTTGAGCCCCAACTTTACAAACCGGAGCTTCTGGTCTCATTGCTCTTTGTCTGAATTCTTCAATATATTTAGGTTCAACTAATTTAGCAATATCTTCATAAGAGATTTCTTCAATTTTATGAACTTCGTGAGAAGTTCTGAATCCGTCAAAGAATTGTAAGAACGGAACTTTCGCTTTGTAAGTTGATAAATGAGCAACTAAAGCCAAATCCATTTCTTCCTGAACAGAGTTTGCAGCTAACATTGCATAACCTGTGTTACGACAGCCCATAACATCAGAGTGGTCTCCGAAGATTGCCAATGATTGTGCAGCCAAAGCACGTGCTGAAACGTGAATTACGTGCGGAAGCATTTCACCGGCGGCTTTGTGCATAACCGGAATCATTAATAATAAACCTTGTGAAGCAGTATATGTAGAAGTTAATGAACCTGCTGCCAGAGACCCATGTACAGCACCTGCTGCTCCGGCTTCTGATTGCATTTCAGCAACTTTTACAGTTTTGCCCCAGATATTTTTCTTTCCTTGTGATGCCCATTCATCAACCCATTCACCCATAGTAGATGAAGGAGTAATAGGGTAAATTGCCGATACTTCGCTCAGTGCATATGCAACATGCGCTGCGGCGTAGTTACCGTCAACTGTTATAGTTTTTCCTGGCATAAAAAATAACCTCCTTATTTATGCTATACTTAATAAAATACTTACAACTTATATCATAATACAAACATATATCTTTGACAAAAAATAAAACTTGTAAATTTATGTAAAGATTGATTATATTTTTAATTGTATGCTGTTAAAATTTTTTTATTATAATCTTTATTTAAAAGAAAGGAATTTTTATATGCATATATCCCCAATAGGCTTATTTACAGCTAACAGGACAGAACAACGAAAGAGCATTTTCAATAATAATGTTACCCCCATAAAAACTAGACAAACTTTGACCGGAGATACTGTTTCATTTAAGCAATCCTCGATTAAAGACACTATAGAAATGCAGCACGAGAGAAATATAGAAAAATATAAAGTATACGCTGACATATTTTTTGACACTTTAGGCGATGTAGCTGATGAGTTATCTGAATTTGGTGTAAGTTTTGACAGAGATTATGCAAAACTTAATCCCATAAAATCTGCAAATTCTGTAAGCAGCAAAATAGCACGTTCAGGTTCTTTTGATGTACCTGATCTAATCAGAACGACACTTTTTGTAGAAAATCCATATGATAAGAGTCTTATATACGAAAAATTTCTTCCGGCTATGGAAAAACGAGGATACATTCTTGCAAAAGCAAATGGCAAACCTGATATTGATTTTAGGCTTGATGAAATAGGAGAGCCTCAAGCCTCCGGATATGAAGATATTCAGATGAGATTTGTTCAAAAAAATATTAAAAATAATAAAATTAAGCATGAACTTATAATTTTATTCGGTCCAAACTATGCTAACGCAAAACACCTTGAATCAGAAAAAGTCTATAGCATTTTGAGACAATTCAAAGAAATACATATGGACACAAACGATGCCCCTATAGGCTCACCGGCTTTTAAGGCTAAACGATATATGGAGCTGGTAAAAACACAAGTACAAAATAAAATTTCAAAAAAATTATATGATAATGCAAAAAATAAAGATTTCTATAAAATCGATGATATTTCCCCGATTTATTTTACAGACGAAAATAAAAAATTAATGAAAAATTATTTTGCAGCACTTTTAGACAGAACAAAAGACTATTACAGAGAAAAACGCAACAGTGCTAAAAGTAGTGAAATTGCAATAATTCAACTTAGAAAAGATGAAAAAGATGATTTAGCCTTAATACACTACATAAATGATATGCTCAGGGAAACCGTCAAGTATTTTGAACGCAATCCACAATAGCAACATTTTCAATATGGTAAGTGTGGCAGAACATATCAAAAGGCTGTATACTTTCCACTTGTGCTCCTTTTTCTGTAAGATATTTTAAATCACGCGCAAGAGTTGCAGGATTACAGCTGACATAAATAATTTTCCCTTTACAAAGCCGTAAGGCTTCATCTAAAGAATTTTGCGTACAGCCCTTACGCGGCGGATCTAAAATTACAGCATCGAATTTTCGTTTTTCTTTTGCGAAAAATTTTGCAGCATCCATATTATGAATTTCAACATTCTCAATTTCATTTGCTTCAAGCGTTGCCCTTGCAAGTTCACAAGACTGCTTATTTTCTTCCACGCTAACAACTTTCTTGCAGACATCGGAAACACAAATTCCGAATGCAGTTATACCGGCATAAGCATCCAGAATAACCGGATTATCAAAATTAGACTGAATAAAATCTTTTACATACAGAAAAATATTTTCGGCACTCTCAGGATTAACCTGAAAAAACGTATTTGCCCCAATTCTAAAGGTCTTATCTATAATCCGTTCTTTTATAAAATCTTTTCCAACTATACATTCAGATTTTTCGCCAAGAATTACATTAGTCTTTTTAGAATTATAATTTACACAAACACCTGAAACTTCTTTAAATTCCTTGTAAATAGCTTCTGCAAAATCTTTGAGTCTGTCAAACATTTTTGTTGAATTCACGACAAGAACAACCAGATTTTTGCCTGTAGCAGCAGATGTTCTTATAACAACATGCCGTAAATCTCCGGTGTGTTTTTTCTCATTAAATCCAGCAATTCCATAATCAAAAGCATGACTGCGTATGAAATCAATAATTCTGTCACAAATTTCCGGCTGAATGGGGCAATGCTTTATATTAACTATTTCGTGCGTTCCTGTTTTATAATAACCCGCAAGAATTCTTCTAGAAACTTTCGTTTCCGACACGGGATATTGAATTTTATACCTGTATTCTCGTATTTTGGGACTTGGAACAGGATCATTAATCTTAATATCCAGTCCGGCGATAGTTTTTATTGCATCTTCGACAATTTGTTTTTTAAGTTCTAACTGGTAATTATAATCAATAAACTGAAGCTGGCATGCTCCGCATACTTTTTGCAAAGCGCAAAAAGGTTCGATTCTGTATGGAGACGGTTTAATAACTTTTAAAACTTTTGCATGTGCATAAGATTTCGTAAGCCTGGTAATTCTAATTTTCACGATATCTTCTGGACAAGCACCCTCGACAAAAACTACCAGACCATCTACACGGGCTATTCCGTATCCAAGATTTGAAAAACTTTCTATTACTACATCAATTTCATCATTTTGCTGCATATATAATATTATATTATGAAAATGTTAAATTTTAGTTAAAAACATAAAGTTTATTACAAAACAGAGTTATAACATAAGTGTGGATAATAATAAGTTTGAAAGGAGTGTTGAATATGAAATTTTTAGTTAGAAAAGCACCGGAAAATTTTATAAGGACTGTAAATGACGAAATCAGCTCTTTATTAAACAGACATTTTGACAGTTATTTCCCTGAAGCTGCATACTGGGAGGAAATGGATAAATATTCAATGCCTGTAGAAATTTGTGATAAAGGCAATGATTATGAGGTCAAGGCAGAATTACCGGGAGTTAAAAAAGAAAATCTGGATATAGATTTAGATAAAAATTACTTAACAATAAATGCAAAAAAAGAAGAAGAATCAACTGTAAACGAAAAATCATACAAAAAATCTGAGTTCAGATATGGGGAATTTTCAAGGACAGTATATTTTCCTGAAGAAATTGATACAGAGAAAACAGAGGCAAAACTTGAGCATGGTGTATTAAAAATTTATGCTCCAAAAATAAGAATTGAAAAAGAAAACAAAAAGAAATTAATAGTAAAATAATAACCAACCCTGAAAATAAAGCGATGTCAGAACTTTTCTGACATCGCTTTATGGTGGACGTTAGAAGACTGTCTTGCTCGGTCGCGTTTAACGGGTCTACGGATTTTCTTTTCACAAGCTGTACTTGTTTCAAAGAAAACTCCTTCGCCTTCAGCTCCCTCGCGCTCGAACTAAGCTGGACTTTGTCCGGCAAGTTCTCGCCTTGTGAACAATCCAAAAATAAAAGACAGAATAACAAAAGTCATTCTGTCTTTTATGGTGGGCGTTAGAAGACTCGAACTTCTGACCCTCTCCTTGTAAGGGAGACGCTCTACCAACTGAGCTAAACGCCCTTATCTTTCGGCAAGAACTATCTTAACAGCAACAAAATTTTTTGTCAATATTTTTTGAAACATTTTTTTGAATTCTTCGTCGAAATCATTAGTAATAAAAAGAGAGGGGATTTTATACATGATTTTGAGCTGTGAAGATAATACTTTGTTTAAAGATTTAGAATACAATTTAATAGAAAATGAAACCGAAGAAACAATTGAACTCGAAGATGAAGATTTAACAACTCAAAACCCGAAAACATTTAATTCTATTTCACATGATGACGATATCCTCCAAATGTATCTGAAAGATATCGGAAAAATCAAACTGCTATCTTCAAAAGAAGAAAGGGCTTTAGGCAAGCAAATTAAAGAAAACAAATCAGAAATAGCAAAGCGTAAACTTGTACAGGCAAACCTCCGACTTGTTGTAAGTATTGCAAAAAAATACATAGGACAAGGTGTTTTGTTTATGGATTTAGTACAGGAAGGTTCACTTGGCTTGATAAAAGCTGCTGAGAAATTTGATTATTCCAAAAATTTCAAATTTTCAACATATGCAACATGGTGGATAAAACAAACAATAATAAGAGCCATATCAAACAACTCAAGAACAATAAGAATTCCTGTGCATATGGCCGATAAAATAAGAAAATACAAAAGATATTACACTCAATTATCGTTTAGCTTAGGCAGAGAACCAACCGATGCCGAAATAGCAGAAAAAATGGAAATGCCTGTGAAAAAACTGACTGCTATAAAAAAAGCTATAATTAAAGAGCCGATAAGTCTTGAAACACCTGTAACCGATGATTTGAATGTAGGAGACTACGTAGAAGACACCAGTTATAATTCACCCGAGACTCAAACAAGAAATAATATTGTAAAAGGAAGTATAGAAAACTTACTTGAAACACTTAATGAGAGAGAACGAAAAATAATAACCTACAGGTTTGGAATAAATGGTGAAACCCCAAAAACTCTTGAACAGCTGGGAATAATAATGGGATACTCAAAAGAACGAATCAGGCAGCTTGAAGACGGAGCACTTAAAAAAATACGCGAGCAAAAAGAATTTCAACACTTCAGAGATTTTATAGACGATTAGGGCATTGGTGTACAATGCCCTTTTAAAACTCTAACCTACTAGCGACCGGGCAAACTCGATTGACTGTTCATTAATTTCACCTCCGGCAAGTTCTGCCAGTGCCTTAATCTTATTATCGCCGGTCAAAACATATACCTCAACTTTGGTTTCATCAGTCTGTGATTTTCTTACATAAAAATGTTTGTCTGATTTTGAGGCAATAATTGCCTGATGGGTAATCAATATAATCTGATGATATTTAGACAATGAAACTATTTCATCAGCAACACTTTGCGATGCTTTTCCGGAAATTCCCGTGTCTATTTCGTCAAATATTACTGTATCAATTTCATCGTTTTCAGCAAAAATAGTTTTGATTGCAAGCATGACCCGGGAAATTTCACCGCCTGATGCGACTTTTGCAAGGGATTTCAAGTCTTCTGACACATTAGTAGAAATTAAAAACTCAACTTCATCCGCGCCGTCTGCACCTAGCTCTTTATCTTTAACAGAAATTTCAAACCTTGATTTAGGAAGTTCCAGCAATGCAAGCTTATCCTGAATTTGTACAGACAAAACTTTTGCAAAGTCTTTTCTATATGAACTTATAACATCAGCCCTTTCTTCAAGTTCCTTCCTTGCATGCGCAGTTCTGGTTTCAAGTTCTTCTATATTTTGTGTGGAAAACTCAATTCCGGAAAGTTCACCTGAAAGCCGTTCATAAGTTGACAATACTTCTTCAAGTGAACCGCCGTATTTACGTTTCAATTTATCAAGCAAAAATAAACGTTCCTGAATCTGATTTAATCTTTCAGTATCATTTTCAAGATTTTGACTGTAATAATTTAAATCCGTGCCAGCTTCTCTTAAAGTTTCAGAAGCATCAATAATTGCCTGCTCAATATTTAAAAGTTTATTATCAAAGGCTGCAGCCTTTGACACATTTGCCTTAATTTTATTTAACGCTTCAATTATAGAGCCGTCATCGCCATTTAACGTCCAATATGCAGCACCTGTCAGTTCTTTAAGTTTTTCAGTATTTTCAAGGACCTCAAGTTCAGAATTTAATTCTTCATCTTCAGTTTGTGATTTAATTTCAGCGCTTTCGATTTCATTTATTTGAAATTTTAAAAACTCAAGCTGTGCTTCTGACGCTCCTGCTGATTTTTTTGCATTTTCAAGTTTTAAAAGCAATTCCTGATATTCCACATACAGTTGTTTATACTCTGAAAGTTTAGCTCCATAAGCATCTTTACCATAAGAATCCAGCAGGCTGATATGATGTTTGGGCATCATGAACGTATAAGTCTGATGTTGAGAATGAATATCTATAAATAAAGCTCGAAGACTGCGCAGCAATTCTGTATTGACTAGTGTTCCATTTATTCTCGAACGCACTGCATTCTGAGTAATTTCTTTTGTAATAACAAGTTCACTGCCCCAGTTATCAATTCCGTTATTTTCAAAAAACTTTGTCAAATCATGATTTTTATTTTCAATAACAAGCTCAATTATTGCTTTTTCATTTCCAGTTTTTATAACCTCCTTTGAAACGCGGGAGGCAAAAGCCAAATCAATAGCATTAATAAGAATACTTTTTCCGGCCCCGGTTTCGCCAGTAATTATATTCAAACCATTATCAAAATTTGCTATCAGTTCATCAATTAAAATATAATTCTTTAACTTTAATTGCTTAATCATAATATTAGAATACCCCAAAATTCCATTACGGGCAATAATTTAACAAATAAAAAGAGTTCGAACAAAAGTCCGAACCCTTTCTATATTAAACCGATATACGATTATTTGCCAAATAATACTGATCTAGCTGCATCATTACCCGGTTCAACAGTTTGACCGTAGAAGAATACAGGATATACATCAGTAATACCAGAAGCAGAAACACCGCAAGCACCGCTTGTAGTTCCATTAGCTGCACCAGTACCGCCTTCAACACCTTCAGTACATGCAATTACCTGGTTAGGGTTAGTAGAACCGTTTACGTCAATAAAACCGATACATTCGTCGTTTCTTACAGAACAATTTTCAGCAGCACCATTGTAACCGAATGATGTACCATCAGCAAATGCAAATACTGACCAATCAGCAGCAGTTAAAGTAACTTCTTTATTATAATCAATTTCAGTACCTGCAGTTGTACAACCCTCAATTGCATCTTCATCATCTTGAGTACATGTATAATTACTAATAGTCAACTCAAGTTTTGTTGGTAGAGTATAAGTATCAGTGATGTTTGTTGCTGATTGCATTCTTTTTCTTAAAATGTAAGACATTGTTTTTGAAGTAAGACCGTCGGCATCTGCACCTTTTTTAGATGAAGGTTCTGCAACTAAAGAAGAAAAATCATAATCTTCTAAAGCAACGTTCATAACAGCAGCCTGATTTAATGTTGATAAAGCTTTTTTGTACGCTGTTTTAAATTGTGCACCGTTAGTGTTTGAAATCAATGTCGGAATAGTCATAGCAGCAACTACACCAATAATACCCAATGTGATTAATACTTCTGCCAAAGTAAAACCGAATCTTTTTGTCATAATCTTTTCACCTTTCTTTTTTACTAATAAAGCTATGAACAATTTTTATCTTTACTAATGCGATTATAATATCAATTTTTTTAAAAGGTGTCAAGCATATGTATGATTTTTAATATTTGAAGGCATCATGATTTTAAAAGTTCAAACAGTCTGAATTCGCTATTTTTCAGCTCATTTATAATTAAGTCATGCCCGCAGTTATCACAAATAACTTTTTCAAATTTATCATTTTTAAGCACATGTTCTCCAACTATAGTATAATCTACAGGAAGATGAACAACTTTATCAAATACACTGTTACCCTCTTCCCATTCTTGATAAGAGCAGCCATTTTCATCTGTTTTACAGACTTTTTCAACAGGATATTTATAGTTTACAGTAACAAGAAAAGCTGTTTTGCAAGGTTCTTTTGTGACAAGCCATGCTGCAAACCCGTCGTCACTCTGTTCAATAACCTGAGCCTCGCCTTCTGTTATAACAGGCTGTGATTTTACAAACATATCAATTGCGTTGAATTTATCATAAAAAGCCTGATTATTTTCTCTCGGCATGGAAACTTCTTCCCCGATAGCATGCTCTATACCACGCTGAGTAAAGCTTTCATCACCATCAACATAAAGCATTGGTCTTTGTGCATATTTTCCGCCCGGCAAAAATTTATATTTAAACCATTTAAACAATGCTCCGTCTTCTCCCAGCTGCCCCGGATACTGATCAATACATCTGAATTCGCCGTCTTGGTTATTATATGTTTTTAATATAGACAAAAACTGACCCTGTTTAAATTTAACATTATAATTTGTCAAATACTGATTATCTTCCATAATTTTTTCCGGAGATTTTTCAAACTGGGACACAATGTCATTACCCCATAAAATATCAAAAGCCATGTCTTCATGATATTCTTTGTAATAACAATCCCAGAGCATATATTCTGCTAATGCCGCAAAATAAGGAACTTTAGCTTTCATAGCCCTGTTCAAACGTCCCAGAACGACCCTTGGCGCCCTGTAACTAATAGGTGTGCCGTTACATTCAGAAACACTATCCACAATATGGTCAATATGATCTACACGATACCCATCAAAGTTATATTGAGCCTGCAAATCTTTCAAGTAATTAATAAAGAATTCTATAACTGGTTCATTAAAATTCCCGCTTTCCAAAAATGCAAAATAATAAGGTGTCTGGCAATCTAAATTAGCAAAACAGGAAACATCTTCACCTTTATAATCATAATGTTTAAATGTCGGATAACCGCCGCATTCACTCATTTTATCATAAACCGGTACTCCTGCAGAACACCATGCTCCGCCGGGTGCCGGCCATAAGCCCTCTTTAATAAGTTCCTGAATAATATCAAGCTGTTTAGTTATATCATTTTCCGTTAATTTTTTATCCGGTTTTACATTTTCAATTTTTGCAACAATATCTTTTACTCTTTTGTGCAGTTTTATCTGCGGCTGCTTTTCCAGCATTTTTTCAGAATATTCTTTTTTAAATTCATCCATTTTTGTTTCAAATGTATTAAATATATTCTGATAATACTCGCTCAAATCACCAGACGCGCCGCCTTGCCTGTAAATCCCCTTTACTACGTCTATATCTTCAGCATCAAAGACATCTTCCATTATCTTTGCAACATCATCAACTTTTTTATCCAATTCTTTTTGAAGAGCAGATATATCAAACCAGCGGGCAATATATGGATTTGCAAGCACTGCTTTTGAAAACCTTCCTGTCTGAGGCAGGACATCATAAATAACGGGATGGCCTGCAAGCTGTGCCATTTGTATAAAAATCTTAACCTGTCCTTTTGCATCAAGCCCTGTGATCTTTTGAATATTCCCGTCTAAAAGATTTTCGCTGACATCCGAACTTTTGGGAAGATATGCACATCCAAATTCTCTTGGATGAAACGGTATAAGATAAATTGTTGTGTTAAATATATTATTTTCAAGATTACCGGAGGGTAATATCAAAAGCTGCTTTAGCCAGTCGATAAATTTTCCTGCTTCACCCTTTTTATTTCCTAACCCCGCGAGGTTAATTAATTTTATATCATGCCCTTCTTTTTTTATCCAGTCGGAATTTTTAATATTATTACGGGCAAGAACACTTACTTTATCATTATCAAAAATGAATTTGCCATCCTTAAACACACCATTTTGTATCCATTTTTCCTGCAAGGCAAATAATGTTTCTGCCGGTGTAATTTCATCAAGAGCTTTAAAATACGGGTAAGGGAGATAGCCGTTATCCGAAACGACAGATTTTAGATATTCTTTACGGTCGGCCGGAATATTATCAATATCAAATTCAGATATTAATTTTGAATAAATTTCGTTTAATTTTAAGTCTAATCTTTCATTAGCCTGCTTTTTGCCAAATAAAAATTCAAACATGATACTGTCTCCCTAATAGTAAATTTAATTGTACCACGAAATATATTTTTTTAAAATCGTCTGATTTTTTGGCAATATAGTACAGGTGGGTAATGGATTAAATATCCCGGCTATTCTTAAATTGACTTATTAAAGAAAAGAGGTATTTACAAATGACAAATTCAAAAGATGCAAAAAAGCCTGAAACAATCAAAATCGTGATTGTAGAAGATTTTAAACTAACACGTGTAGGCTTAAGATGTGCGCTTAACGCAAATGAAGACATGAATGTTGTAGGTGAATCAGAAGATGCAATTGAGGGCTTAAAGTTAATTGAAAGAACAAAACCTGATGTTGTACTGATGGATTTAGGTCTGCCCGGCATGAATGGTATCGAGGCAATGCTAAAAATCAGAGAGTTTTCCAATGATATTAAAATAATTGCACTTACTTCGCATGACAGGGAAGAAGAAGTTATCGCCGCCTTAAGTTCAGGAGCAAACGCATACTGTCTGAAAGACATAGATCCTCAAAAACTTGCTGACGTCGTAAGAGATGTTGCTGACGGCGTGTGCTGGATTGACCCTGTTGTTGCTCAAATGGCATTAAATTCTCTGCCAAAAGTAGAAAATATAGGATTTCTTCCAAATAAAGCACAATCAGAAGGCAGAGTTCCACTGACAGAAAGAGAATTTGAAGTACTAAAACACCTTGTAACAGGCAAAAGCAATACAGAAATAGCAAAAGAACTAATTGTAAGTGTTCATACAGCAAAAGCACACGTATGCTCTATATTGCAAAAGATGTGTGTAAACGACAGAGTACAGGCTGCTGTTAAAGCAGTAAAAGAGGGAATGGTCTGATTATTTTGTGTTGACATAAAAAAGCTCTCCTTTACGGAGAGCTTTTCTTTTTTATTTTTTATTTTTTCTTAATACAATTACCGCCACACCCATTAATATAAGAAAAACGCCTTCCGCAATTCTTAAAGAAAGATGTTCATGAAAAACTACAACACCAAAAAACAATGCTGTAATAGGTTCAAGTGCACCAAGCAAAGCCGTCTTTGTCGAACCAATAAGTTTTATAGCATTTGTAATAGTCTCAATGGAAACAACAGTTGGAATAATCGCCAGTGCTAATGCACATAACCACATAAACGGAGAGGTAAGCATTTGAAGCTGTGTGCAAAATTTAAGATTAAATATATAAATAAAAAGCCCGAAAAGCATGACATAAAAGGTTAAGATATTAGACTTCAAATGCCGAACCGAATTTATTTTTTTTACCCCGACAATATATACCGCATATGAAAGCGCGGAAAGAAAAACTGTCATAACACCTCTAATATTCAATCCGGCCGCCGGATTCCCTTTATAAAGCAGGGTTAGACCGGCAGATATTAACAGTATTGAAAAAGCAACAGATTTTGTAATTTTTTCTTTAAAGAACATTGCCATAATGATAGCAACCAGAAGAGGATATATAAACAAAATTGTACAAGCTATTCCTGCATCAATATACTTAAAAGATTCAAATAAAAGTAATGAAGACGCTGAAAATAAAAGACCGAGAAAAAATAGGGCAACAATAGCACTTTTAGGAACTGTAAGCGGCGTTTTTTTAACAAAAATAATCCATAATGCATAAATAAAAACAGCAAGACCATATCTGTAAAATAAAACAGAATTAACGCCTATACCGCTAGAGTAAAGAGGTAATGCAAATAACGGGTTTGTACCGTAGCTTGCGGCAGCAACAGCACCGTAAATAAGCCCTGTGGAATGTCTTTGACTGAATTTCATAACTTTAATATCTCAACAAAAAAAATCTAATGTCAATAAACTTTTTAATAAAAAAGACATCATAAAGATGTCTTTTTGTATATGGGCCCGGAGAGACTCGAACTCTCACACATTGCTGCGCTAGATCCTAAGTCTAGTGCGTCTACCAATTTCGCCACAGGCCCTTCTGTTAGCGCAATAATTTAAATTTATATTAATGGTAAACAAATGTCAAGTATTAGTTTAAAATTGCCATAGCAATTTTTTTATGTAATAATCAAATCATGTAATATTTTTGAGGTAGGATATGGATTACAGATTAAAGAATACAGTTTCTAAAGATGCTTTCAGATATGGTTATTTATTAAATAAAATTTTCCCTTATATAAGACCTTTCTGGGCAAGAATAATTATAAACCTTATAATAGCAGTACCTTTAGGATTATTAGACGGTGTAGTGGCATTTTCTCTAAAACCATATATGGACTTGGTTATTAATGGAAATCCTGCTGTTACATACACAATTATGGGACATAATATTCAGGTTCAATCAAGCTTCGCTGCAATTATTCCTGTCGGTATTGTTTTGTTTGCAGCTTTTCAGGGAATTTTAAAATATGTCAGCCATTATTTAACAGACTGGCTCGGGCAAAGAATTTCAAACTCTTTGAAAGTTGACCTGTTTAAAAAGCTCACATCTTTAGACCCGCAATTCTACGATGTTAATTCATCAGGACTTGTTTTGACAAGATTTTTATCAGATCCTGATACTGCGTCAAAAACAATTATTAATAATCTTCAAACTTTTATTTCAACAGCTTTTGGCATTGTGGGTCTTGTAGCAGTATTACTTTACAATTCTTGGCAGCTTGCAATTGTCGGTGTAACGATTATGGGACTGGCAATTACACCTGTCACATTTATAAGAAAGAAAATTAAGACAGTTTCAAATGCAAGCATGGTTGTCGGCGGTAATATGACAACTAACTTTAACGAAACTTTTGCAGGCAACAAAATTATGGCAGCTTATAATTTGCAGCAAGACCAAAATCATAAATTTGAACACCAAATTCATGAACAGTTTGACCTTGCCATGTCTTTAACCAAACGTGTAGGCTGGATGTCTCCTATAATGTATTTTGTATGTTCAATCGGTATTGCTCTTGTATTCTGGTACGGAACTCATTTGATTTTAACAGGAGCTTTAACAGCGGGCAGCATGATGTCTTTTGTTACTTCATTATTATTATTATATAAACCTGTTAAAAATCTTGGTAATACCTTAACCGGTTTGCAATCTACATTTGTTGCTATGGGACGTGTATTTGAATTGTTTGATCTTGTTCCTTATATTAGAGATGAAGAAAATGCAATTGAAATACATGGACTTCGCAATGATATATTTTTCAATAATATTTCTTTTGAATATGAACCTGGAGTTCCTGTTTTGAAAAATGTTTCATTAAAGGTTAACAAGAACGAAACCATCGCATTAGTCGGCAATTCAGGCGGAGGAAAAAGTACCATTGTAAGCCTTTTACCGAGATTTTATGATGTGACAAAAGGTTCTATTGAATTTGATGGTATTGATATAAGACATTTCAAACTTGAATCACTAAGAAAACAAATTTCTTTTGTATTTCAGGATAATTATTTATTTTCCGGAACTATCAAAGAAAATATATTAATGGGCAATGCTAATGCCAGTGATGAAGAAATTGAAAAAGTAGTAAGAATGGCACACCTTGATGAATTCATTTCAACCCTTGATAAAGGTCTTGAAACATATGTTGGAGAACGCGGAACAACTCTTTCCGGCGGACAAAGACAGCGTGTAGCAATTGCAAGAGCAATGCTGAAAGATGCGCCCATTGTAATTTTGGATGAAGCAACATCTGCTCTGGATAATCAATCTGAAGCTATTGTACAGAAAGCATTGGACAACTTAATACAAAATAAAACAGTATTTGTTATTGCCCATAGACTTTCTACTATCAAAAATGCAGACAGAATTGCGGTTATAAATGAAGGTGAACTTGCCGAACTAGGTACACATGAACAATTAATGCAAATTGATAATGGTAAATATAAACATCTATACGAAATGCAATTTAAAAAACAAGAGGAAGTATGCTAAATTTAATTATTAGAAAATGGATAGAACCTTACATGCTGCTTGAAAGCATTAAAGAAAAATCAACAATGGAAGAATTTACATTTGACGGCACAAACAAAGCAATTTTAAAAAGCCACTTTTTAAAACAGCTGAGGGAAACAAAAGGGTTTGGCCTGTACATGAAAAATGTAAATAAATTCTATCTATTTGAAACAGCCTGTAATGTAAAAGAACTCGTTTCAAAAGAATTTGAGCTTTCTGAAAATGACTACGAAATAACAGAAGATGAACACAAGCCTTTTGACATGATTGATTCGGGCGAAGCTGAGGCATCCATAATAACATATTAATATTTCTTAATAAATAAGCAATTTCCACTTAACAATATTCTTTATATAAATATAGAGGAAAAATT
Organism: Candidatus Gastranaerophilales bacterium; assembly: GCA_947857085.1. Classification (GTDB taxonomy): domain Bacteria; phylum Cyanobacteriota; class Vampirovibrionia; order Gastranaerophilales; family Gastranaerophilaceae; genus SIG32. Next base: position 64,866 of record CANUDF010000001.1, read on the forward strand.
AAGGGGATAATTTTGAGTTTCTTTGTATTCAACAGTTTTTATACTCCGAATTTTCAGCCATTTTGCGGCTGCAACAGCTTATTTCAATTCAATATGTCTCCTGCACCGATGCCGCAAATGTCGCTATTCGGCAATTTTTTCACTCCGCAATTTAACTTTTTCAGTTTTAATACAATCTTTGCTCAACCGGCTCCATTGAATATATTTTATAATAATGTAACGCCTGTTATTCCTAAACCGCAAAGCACATTTAATCCTTTTAATTTTTCAAATATTACGCAAAAACGCAAGGAACCACTTTCAAAAAGAGTAGATATAACAAAAAATAAAGCACTGCCTGAATTAAAAGAAGCAGGTTATAACAAAAGAAAGGGCAGAAAATTAGCAAAGGAAATAGCAAAAGTTTCCAGCCACAACGGATTTGATAATTATTGTGCAAGACACGTGAAAGAAGCCATTGCATCAGCTGGTCTCGGCGAGGTTAAACCAGGACACGCATATAATCTTGCCGGTATATTAGATGACAATAAAAACTTTAAAGAAATATCAACAGACGGTCTAGACTTAAAATCCTTACCGGCTGGCTGTGTACTGGTCTATGATAAAGGTGTTTCCGGCTACAGTTCACAATACGGACATACAGAAATAACAATAGGCGATGGCACAGCAGGAAGCGGCGGAATAACCAATAATATAAGAAAAGGCGCACGAGTATTCATACCTGTTTAAAAAATAGTATTTATCTGGTTTTCTAATTCTTGAACAGTAGTATTATTATCAATAATAAAATCAACCCGCGCCAATTTTTCATCTTGCGGCATCTGTGATTTTATACGCTTAAGCGCGTACTCTTTAGAATAGCCGTTACGTGCCATGACACGATTAAGCCGAATGTTTTCATCTGCTGCAACAAGAAGAATTTCGTCAAACATGTCTTGCATATTAGTCTCAAATAAAAGCGGAATCGAAACAAAAACCGCTTTTTCGCCGGAATTTTGTTTAAAAAATTCATTTATCTTTTCTTTAATCTGCGGATGGAGAATATCTTCCAATTTTTTAAGCAGAGTTTTATCTGCAAAGACTATTTTTCCGAGTTTTTCACGCGAAATAGTTTTATTTTCAAAAATATCATAATTTTTAAAAACTTCTCTAACTTCTTCGCTTTTTTCTAAAACTTCATGCCCCACAATATCGGAATCAAGGACTTTATAACCTTTTGCTTTTAATATATCTTCAACAGCAGATTTACCTGAAGCAATATTACCTGTAATAGCAATCTTACGCATTTTTAGAAATCCTGTTTAAAAAGTTTCTTAACTCTTTAATTTGCTGCGGTTTAATAGGTTTAAATTCACCCCGTTTCAAACCGTCAATCTGAATTGTTGCGTGTTGTACACGTTTTAAAGATTTAACTTCGTAACCCAAATACTCAATCATCTTGCGAATTTGTCTATTCATCCCCTGATACAAAACAATTTGCATCATTGTATGCTTATTATCTGCTTCTAGCACTGTAACATCAGCATAAGCAACTTTACCCGGTTCAATCTCAATACCTTTAGACATTTGTTCAAATTCATGCGGATGCATTTTTGCATCAACAGAAACAATGTATATTTTAGGAACTTTCACAGACGGATGTGTAAGTTGGTTAATTAAATCCCCGTCATTAGTTAATATTAAAAGCCCGGTTGAATCTTTATCCAGACGTCCAACTGGTTTAAGATTATACATATTTTGAGGAAGCAAGTCATAAATTGTTTTTCTTCCTTTTTCATCCTCACAGGTTGTTATGTAACCGGCGGGTTTATAAAATTTGTAATATTCATGCTTTACAGGCCTGATAAGTTTTTGGTTAACAAATACTTTGTCTTTTTCCTGCACTAGATAACCGAGTTCCGTTACTTTTTTGCCATTGACTGCGACAACACCGCTTTCTATAAGTTCATCTGCTTTTCTTCTTGAGCATAAACCTGAGGATGCAATGTATTTATTTAAACGAGTACCGGACATTTTAAAGCCCTTTCAAAAATTTCAGACAAAACCTGTGGCATTTTTCTGTATAATTTACCATTATTATTAATTGCAACAACATCAACTAACGCCTCAATATAAGTCTTATTTGTCTCTTTTGATTTAATTAATTGCTTGAAAGTAACCGACAGGCTATTGTATTTTTCAATCCAGGTTTCAATAATAATTTCATCATCAAGTTTTGCAGAAGCCTTATACTTAACATTCAGGTTAACAACAGGCAAAACAATATCCTGATTTTTTAAGCCGCTAAGATTTTGTCCTTGAGCTTCGCACCAGAGCACGCGTCCCATTTCAAGCCAGCGAAGATATGCACCATGCCAGACAACACCATAAGCGTCAGTATCGGAATAAAAAACTTTTTGTTTAAAAATATGTTTCATAAATTAATTATACCACAAAGAAAGGAGAAAAATATGCGTTTCAGATGTTTAGTATGCCAATGGATTTATGATGAAGCAAAAGAGGGAAGCCCGTTTGATGAATTGCCTCAGGATTGGGTCTGCCCTGTATGTCATGCAAGCCATGATAATTTTGAACTTATAGATGAGAATTGTGCAGGTGATTAACCACCTGCTTAATTTTTATTAAAAAAACTCTTGACGATGAAAAATGTTTATAATACACTAATAACGTTCTCTTTATAGAGAAATTGATAACCAAATATAAGTATATCCGGGATGTGGCGCAGCTTGGTAGCGCACCTCGCTTGGGACGAGGGGGTCGCACGTTCAAATCGTGTCATCCCGACCATTTAAAAAGACCGTCCTGAACGGTCTTTTCTTGTATAACATAATAAGAGGATTAGGGACATTGGATTTTACAACATTAACTATTGAATTATTAGGGAAATTGGCTTCGTTAGTCGGTAATTACGGCTGGGCAATAATTGTACTAACAATTATTGTAAGACTTTGCATGTGGCCTTTGAACGTATCCCAACAGCGCTCAATGAGAATGATGCAAACTTTACAGCCAAAATTAAAAGCCATACAGGATAGATATAAAAGCAACCCTCAGGTAATGCAGCAAAAACTTATGGAGTTTTACAAAGAACACAAGTTTAATCCTATGGGCGGCTGTATGCCTTTATTAATCCAAATGCCGATATTTATTTTATTATATTCAGCATTAATGAGCCCTCAATTCATACAAATGGCAGGCAACGCTCCATTTTTATTTGTTAACCGTCTTGATACAACCCTCCGCGCATCAGCAGGTATTTCAAACGACGGAGAAATGGGCGTATCTAAATATGACAAATTCATTTTGGGAAAAACAGCCACAGTCTATCTAGATGATGAGACATTAGAAAATGTAAAAATTTCAAAACCAAATCAGGCACTTGAAATTCAAGGCGAATTAACTCCAGGCGAACCGATTGATTTCAAAATCAGTCTTGATAACCTGAATTTAAAATTCAGCCAGCTTCAAAAAATAGAAAAAGCTGATGTTGTAATTACTGATATGAACACAAAAGAAACAGAAAAAGTAAGCTTTGAACGTCAAGGTGAAATTTTAGCGGCATCCGTTCCGTCAATTGAAGTTAAACAAGCATTCCACTTCGATGTTTTATTCTTAATTATCCTGTTCGGTTTAACAATGTTTATATCACAAAAGGTAATGATGGCAACATCAAACAACACTGCAACGCAAGACCCTACACAGGCAGCTATTCAAAAATCAATGGGAACATTTATGCCTATTATGATTATAGCAACATTTGTCATAATTCCTATTCCTGCAGGTGTTTTATTATACCTTGTAACAAGTAACCTTATCCAAATAGCCCAAACAGTAATTGTAAATAAACAAATGGATATTGAAGAGGCTAAGAAAAAACAACAGGTTGATGATATTGATTTAAGCAATGCTAAAAAAATTGACAACAAGGAGTAATCAGTTGTTAGTTTCAGAATTTGATTACGAATTGCCTGAAGAATTAATAGCCCAGATGCCGGCTGACAAACGCGATAACTCAAAAATGCTTGTGTTAAACAAAGAAAACCATACAATAGAACACAAACATTTCTATGATATAGTTGATTATTTAGATGAAAACACTTTATTAGTACTTAATAATACAAAAGTACTTCCTGCAAGGCTATACGGCACAAAAGAAACCGGTGCGAAAATAGAAGTATTTTTATTGGAATCCAAAGGTGATAAATTTTGGTCTTGTCTCATTAAGCCGTCTAAAAGAATAAAACCCGACACCATAATTAAAATAAGCGATGAATTGAGCGTAAAAGCAATAAAACGTCTTGAAGAAGACGGAGAGTGGCTTGTAGAAATGCTTTATAAAGGTGATTTGTTTGATATTTTACATAAGGTCGGGAATATTCCGCTTCCTCCTTATATAGAAAGAAAGCTTCAAACCGAAGAAGTGAAAAACTTTGACATGGAACGTTATCAAACAGTTTATGCAAAAGACGAGGGTTCTGTCGCGGCTCCGACTGCCGGTCTGCATTTTACACAGGAAATTTTAGACAAATTAAAGGCTAAAGGAGTGGAGATAGCTTATGTGACCTTAAATGTGGGTTTGGGAACATTCAGGCCTGTAAAATGCGAAAATATTCTTGAGCATAAAATGCATTCTGAAACTTTTGAAATCACGCAGGAAACCGCTGATATTATTAACAGGGCTAAAAAATCAGGCAAAAAACTTGTTGCTGTAGGCACAACAACCGTAAGAACTCTTGAGACGGCATTTCAACAATTTGGGGAAATAAAAGCCTGTCATAGTGCGTCTGAACTTTTTATCTACCCGCCTTATGAATTTAAAGTAATTGATAAATTAATAACAAATTTTCACCTTCCAAAGTCAACACTCTTAATGCTTGTAAGCGCATTAGCAGGAAAAGACTTCATTTTTGAAGCATATAAAACTGCAATAGAAAATAAATATAGATTTTTCAGCTACGGTGATTGTATGTTTATAAGTTAATTATCCTTGACTTGTCCCGAAAAATCCTTAATTTATATGATACCAATATTTATTCTAACGTGTAGAATATAATTGAGGGTAGGATATTATGTTTTCAGAAATGATACAAAAGATGTTGAACAGCGGCGGGCAGGCAGCAGCAATGCAGCGGGCTGCACAGATGAACAAATACGTTAATAATTTTTATAATCGAGGCGTTAATCAAACTAATATTAATAATATTTTGCCGCCTTCAAACCCAAATGTTCAGTCTTTTGAAAAAGTATTATCATCAACTCAAAAGGTAAACTTCGGAAATTTATTACTTAACCCTGAATCAATGAAAGTTAATGCACAGCTTGCCCGGACGAATTCAGCGGAAAGCTTAAATTCAGCATTAACTCAGGCTGCGGCAGTAAATAACAGTATAGGAAATATTAACAACCCGTCAAAGAGCCAAATTATGAGTATGGTTGAACAGGTTTCAAAAAAACACGGTGTTGATGAAAAATTAGTAAAAGCTTTAATCAAACAGGAATCCGGATTTAACCCCAATGCAAAATCAAAAGCCGGCGCAATGGGCCTAATGCAGTTAATGCCCGCAACAGCAAAAGGATTAGGCGTAACAGATGCATATAATCCTGTGCAGAATGTTGAAGGCGGCGTAAGATATCTAAAATCAATGCTGCAAAAATATAACGGTAATGTAATTTTAGCCCTTGCCGCATATAATGCCGGCCCGGGAGCCGTAGACAAATATGACGGAGTACCGCCTTATAAAGAAACACAAAATTACGTCCGGAATATCCTTGCTAATTATTTATAACCAGGGATAATCATCTGCTATTTTCCATCCGTCAAGAAAAATCAAATATCCACAAATCTGGCTGTCGTCATCACCATTACAGAAATTTATATAAGATGCTCTATCATGTTCACCGTAATTGTGGAAGTTAAACTTGCCTGTTTGCATATCCAGCGATAAAATAAAAACATCTATCCCTTGGGTATTAGGCTTTTCAAATCCATTTACGTCAACAGCAAAATTAAAGTCTATAAACACTCGATCAGTACAATTTCCTTCTTGGTCAAAGCTATTACAATGGTCTCCAAATCTGCCTCGGACTAATACACCGTTTGGCAAAGTGAACCAGTAGGATGTTTTCTCTTGTTTTGTATGTGATACAGGGAAATACAAACCGTCATATAAAATATCTTTACCCACTGCATATCCGTAATTTTTGGCAACTTTTATTTCAGGAAAAATAAACTCTTGCAGAATCTTTATACTATTTTCTTTATTTACATTTTCAACTGATTCCGAGCCTGTGATACCCGAAAATCCCCAGGTTGAAACATCTCCGTTCTTAGCCTGCGCTTTATAAACTGCTTGAGAAAGTATAGAGTATGTCTGCTTTAATTTAGTAACAGTCTCTTTTTTCTTATAATTACTAATCAATGTTGGAATGGTCATAGCCGCAACAACCCCAATAATAGCTAAAGTAATAAGTACCTCAGCCAATGTAAACCCTTTAGACCAATGTCTAATGTGTTGTCGTGGCTCAGCCCCCTCTGCTAATGTAAATCCTTTTCTATCGGGAGTTGAAATTATTTTCTCGACAACATTACCGGCTCCTCTATGCTCCCTGAAACATTTTCCCTTAGAATACTCCCTTAAACCCTTGTCATTACTACCTAGAGGAGACGCCCCCCCCCGAACTCTACGTTTAACAATTTTCTCATGCTTCCTCCTTTTAAAATATATATAATTATACAATATATTAAAGCAGAATGCAACATTTTGCATTTAAAATTCTTTTTTGATACAATAACAATGTACATAATATAAGAGGGATTAAATGAAATTCTCGTCATCTTTTAAAGTAGGTCTTTTGACATTAATTGCACTTATACTTCTTTTTGGTGTTGTGTTAAAAGTAAAAGGTCGTGCATTTTCAAATGCAGACCGAATTGAAGTACAGTTTAAAGATGTAAACGGAATGAGACCCGGTGCAGGGGTACAGATGATGGGACTCCGTGTAGGACAGGTTGAAGAAATTACGCCTGTAATTGAAGGCGACAAAAATTTCGTAAAAGTAAAGTTTGTAATAACTGATCCTGATATAAAAATTCCTGAAGCGTCAATGTTTACAATCCAACAATCCGGATTAATCGGTGAGTTGTTTTTGGAAATTACTCCGCCTAAAACAAGAACTTTATATATTCCTATGAAAACTAAGGATTTGCTTTATCAGGATGATCCTGTAGAAATGGAACTTGATGATAAATACTATAATGTAGGAAAAGTAAAATCAATTGAGGTAATTTCAAAAGGTACAGTTCCTTATAATCTTAGAGATGATATTGACACTACATATGCATACAAAATTGATTATGTAGTAGATTTGCCGGGCTTAATCCTGCCGGAATTTATGAAAGGTACTCCTGTATATAAAGACGGCGAAAAGAAGCTTAGAATTTCTACCTTAGATGACACTATATTACCATATCCGGAACAGAATTCTCCTTATACAATTGTAGAGCCAATGAGAATCGCTGATTTTATGGAATGGCAATATAAAGCAGCAGAATCTTTAACAGAAACTAACAAAAAAATCAATGATTTACTTTCTGATGAAATTATAGCAGAACTGCAATCTTCAGTTTCAAATATTAATTCGCTGACATCACAATCTGCATCCACAATAGCTAAGTTTGATAAACTTATAGATGCTTCACAGGGTGATCTGAAAGAATTAATGGTGCTTTTGGACAGAACAAGCAATGATTTTTCAAAACTTTCAAATAATCTTAATAACATAATCGGAGATAAAGAATTTAAGACAAAACTCTATTCTACAGCGGATTCATTAGAGTTATTGTCACAAAATCTCAATAAAATTATGGATAATGGAAATGCAGAAGCAATAGCGGCAGATTTAAGGGTAATTACGCACAATGTAAATGAAATCAGTACATACGTAAATTCAATGACAAAAGATGATAATCTCAAAAAAGATTTAACAAGAACCGTAAATAGTGTTAACAAAGCAATGAGTGATATTTCTACAACTCTTGCAACTGTAAATAAATTGACACCTGAAAATAAAACAGAATTGCAGACAATTATTGAAGACACAGCAGTAACTACTTGTAATTTAAGAAAATTTTCAGAAAAATTAAATAAAAGATTTTTATTATTCAGACTGATGTTTTAGGAATTATGAAATTAAAAACCCAAATAACACAATTACATTATGACCGGAATGCAAAGGGTGCATTTGTAACCCTTCTTGAATATTGCTCTTATATATATGGACTAGGCAGCAGTTTAAAAAACTGGCTTTATGATAAAAAAATATTTAGGGCTAAAAAAGTCGGAGCTTATGTTATATCAGTCGGCAACATGACGACAGGCGGCGTGGGAAAAACTCCTGTTGTTCTTGAGATTGCAAGATATTTAAATAAACAGGGTGAAAAAGTTGCAATAGTTTCACGCGGCTATGGCGGTAAGTTATCAAATAAAAATGTAAATGTAATTTCTGACGGACAGTATGTTTTTCACACAGCAGCAATGGCAGGAGATGAACCATTCTGGCTTGCCCAGAAGGCTCAAAGGGTATGTGTTTTGACATGTAAAAACAGATATAAAGCCGCAAAATATGCAATTGAAAAATTCGGTGTCACAAAAATAATTTTAGATGATGGATTCCAGCATAGAAAATTACATCGTGACATAGATATCGTACTTATGGACAGCAAAATGGGGCTTGGCAATGAGAAGCTTTTACCGGCAGGACCGCTCAGAGAGGGAGCCGAGGCGCTGGATAGAATTGATAAACTGCTTATAGTAAGCAAAAATACAGACCATACAAAAGCCGAAAAATTTGCAAGAATAATGGAGAAACGGCTCAGTATACCAACTCAGGTGTGTTATACAGAACCTGATTATATTTATAATATAAAAACAGGTGAACATCTTCCTGAAGGAGAAGCTGTTACAGCAATTTGCGCAATTGGACAGCCGCAGCAATTTTTTGATTTTTTATCAGGTTATTATGTAAAAAAAGCAATAGCACTGGACGATCATCACCAGTATTCACCTATTGATTTGGTTGATATTCAGGGCAATATTGTAACAACAGAAAAAGATGCCGTAAAACTTTTACGTTTTGATAAAGACAATATTTATGCATTAAAACTTAAAACGACTGTTGATGTGGAAAGGTTGTTAAATGTCTCAAAAAATTAATATTGATCGTATTGTAGAAATATTAAAAACAGCTGAACAGCCTCAGAGTGATTTTGTAAAATTAATGGACAGCTTTAAAGACCCCTATCTAGTTTTAATTTCATGTATATTAAGTTTACGAACCAATGATAAAACAACTTATCCTGCAACACTCAGGATGCTTGAACTAGGTAAAACACCTGAAGAATTTGCACAACTTGACCCTAAAGTTCTGGAAAAAGCTATTTATCCTGTGGGATTTTACGCAAATAAGGCAAGACAGATTGTAGAATTATCAAAAGAACTTGTTGAAAAATACAATTCAAAAGTTCCTGATGAAATAGATGAACTTATAAAATTCAATGGCGTAGGCAGAAAAACAGCCAATTTAGTTCTGAGTGAAGGATTTCATAAACCTGCAATATGCGTAGATGTACATGTACACAGGATTTCAAATCGTTTAGGATACGTTAAAACTAAAAATCCTGAAGAAACAGAATTTGAACTTAGAAAAAAACTCCCCGTAAAACACTGGATTGACATAAATTCACTGCTGGTTACCCACGGGCAGAATGTATGCAAGCCAATAAACCCTAAATGCAATGAATGTCCTATAAATGAATTTTGTAACAAAATATTATAAATTATAGCAATTTATAAAAGTTATAATATTTTATAAAGTCAAAAACAGATAAAATGGAGCATACCATGAGATTATCAAGCTACAGATATAATTTTAATCAACCTAAAAAAAATTGTGTCACCCGTTTTGTAAAAAGTCTGTATTATGCCAATAAACCGCTTGATTATGGAAAGACAAGCTATGTTTTTCGTCTTAAGCCTGAAGAGTCAAAATTCAAAAGGTTTCTGAAAAAGCTTTTAAATATTTAAAATTAAATTTTAATACATAAATTAACTTGCTTTATTGCAAAAAATATGCAATAATGTGCTTATGATTGTTATAGAGGTGGTCTTTACATAACAATCTGGGTTAATATATACTTTTATAGGAGTTAATAATGGGTATAGGCACTTCTCAGAAGATTAGCACATCCAAACTGGATGAAATTTTGGGCAGCTTTGATTATAAAAAAGCCAACCTGATAGCTATTCTGCAAAAAGTTCAGGAAGAATATAGATATCTTCCTGAAGAAGCTATGATTTATATCGGCACAAAAATTGAAGGACTTTCTCCTGCAACAGTCTTTGGAGTCGCAACATTTTACGCACAATTTTCACTTGAACCAAAAGGCAAATTTGAAATAAAAGTATGCGATGGAACAGCTTGTCACGTAAGAGGCTCAATGCCTGTTTTAAATGCAATAAGAAATAAGCTTAATCTTAAAGAAGGACAGTTGACGAGTGAAAATGGTTTATTTTCACTCGAGACAGTAAGTTGTCTGGGAGCTTGCGGACTCGCACCGGTTGTTGTAATAAACGAAAAAGTTTATCCGCAAATGACCTCAGATGCAATCAGTATTGTATTGGACACCCTTTTGAAAGAGGAAGAATAAAATGGAAAAAACAAGCTTAAGTATAGATATAAATGAAGAACAAAAAAAAGCTCAGGAAATTGTAAAGAATCAAGGTTTAAGAGTTCTTGTCTGCGCTGGCACAGGCTGTGTTGCAAATGGTGCACTTGGTGTAATAGAAAGATTTAAAGAATTAGGTGCAGATGTTTCTGTTTTAACAGATTACGACAAAATGACAATTGTACCTACAGGATGTCACGGTTTTTGCGAACAGGGTGTTCTGGTAATCATACCTGATAAACATGTAACTTATGTAAAAGTACGATATAAAGATGTTGAAGAAATTTACGAAAGCCATATCAGGAACGGAAACCCTGTTGAAAGACTTCTTTATACAGACCCGAACACAAACGAACATATTCATAAAAATGAAGAAATAAATTTTTATGCAAAACAAACACGAACAGCCCTTGCAAACTGCGGACATATTAATGCAGAATGCTTAGATGAAGCAATTGCTGTAAGAGGTTACGAAGCATTAGCAAATGTTCTGGAAGAAAATAATCCTGACAATGTTATTGAAACAATTGAAAAATCAGGCTTGCGCGGCAGAGGCGGCGGAGGCTTTCCTACCGGAAAGAAATGGAGATTTACGGCCGCAAACAAGGGCGGAAAGTCTTACGTTGTTTGTAACGGAGATGAAGGTGACCCGGGGGCGTTTATGGACAGAAGTATTATGGAGGGAGACCCTCATAAACTTCTTGAGGGTATGGCAATTGCAGCATTTGCAATTGGTGCTGATGAGGGTTATATCTACGTTCGTGCAGAATATCCGCTTGCAATTAAACGTTTAAGAAAAGCTATTAAAGATGCTGAAGAAAGAAACTTCTTAGGCAAAAATATTATGGGAAGCAATTTCTCATTTACAATTCATATAAAAGAGGGCGCCGGTGCATTTGTATGCGGTGAAGAAACAGCGCTTATTGCCTCAATCGAGGGTGAACGCGGAATGCCAAGACCGAAACCGCCATTTCCTGCAAATAAAGGATTGTTTGGACGCCCGACATTAATTAATAACGTTGAAACACTGGCAAATGTTCCTGTAATTATGCTCAACGGTGCTGACTGGTTTGCCAAAATGGGTACAGAAACCTCAAAAGGCACAAAAACATTTGCCTTAACAGGAGAAGTAAATAACACAGGTCTTATAGAAGTCCCTATGGGCACTACATTAAGAGAAATAATATTTGATATAGGCGGAGGAATTCGCGGCGGTAAAAAATTCAAAGCCGTACAAATTGGCGGGCCGTCAGGAGGCTGTCTGACAGAAGAACACCTTGATTTGCCTATGGATTATGACAGTCTTATAAAGGCAGGTGCTATGGTCGGTTCCGGCGGTCTGGTTGTTATGGCAGAAGATACCTGTATGGTAGAAGTTGCCAGATTCTTTATGAACTTTACCAAAAATGAAAGCTGCGGCAAATGCGTACCTTGCAGAGAAGGTACAAAAAATATGCTTAAAATCCTTGAAAAAATCGTTGCAGGTAAAGGCGAACTTTCTGATTTAGATTTACTTGAAGAATTAGCACATACCGTAAAAGACGGTTCTTTATGCGGGTTAGGTAAAACAGCTCCAAACCCTGTACTTTCAACTTTAAAATACTTTAGAGATGAATATATTGCACACATTGTCGACAAAAAATGTCCGGCAGGCGTTTGCACGGCAATGAAAACTATTGTTATTAACGAAGAAAAATGTAAAGGCTGTACAAAATGTGCACGCACCTGTCCTGTAGGAGCAATTGAGGGAACTGTTAAACAGCCTCACCACATATCACAGGATAAATGCATCAAGTGCGAAGCTTGTTTGAACAGCTGTCCGTTTAAAGCAATAGAATTAAAGTAGAAAAGGAATAAATAAAATGACTGATAAAAAAACATTATTTATAGACGGAAAAGAAGTTGAATTTACTGATGAACCGAATTTGCTTGAGGTAATCAGAAAAGCCGGTATGAATGTTCCTACATTCTGCTACAGACCTGACTTAACATCATTCGGCGCATGCAGAATGTGTGTGGTAGAAGTCGAGGGGCGCGGAATACAATCATCCTGCACAATGCCTCCGGAAGCAGGTTTAAAAATCCACCTCAATACAGAAAAGACAAGAAGAATAAGAAAAACTGTTCTTGAACTCCTCCTTGCAAACCACGATAAAGAATGCCTGACATGTGAAAGATCAGGAGACTGTGAATTACAAAGATATTCAGAAGAATACGGTATTAAAAAAATCAGATATGCTGACAAAGCACCGGAAGAATTTCTGCCGATTGATGACAGTTCTCCCTCTATTATAAGAGACCCTAACAAATGTATTCTTTGCGGAGCTTGTGTAAGAGCGTGTACGGAATTTCAAGGACACTCTGTTCTCGGGTTTGCAAACAGAGGTTCTAAAACTATTATACAACCTATGAATGGCAGGCCTTTAGGGCAGGTTGACTGCGTAAATTGCGGTCAGTGTGCAGCAGTATGCCCTACAGGAGCCTTAACTATAAAATCCAATATTGAAGATGTTTGGAAGGAAATAACAAACCCTGCAAAAACTGTTGCTGTGCAGATGGCTCCGGCAACACGTGTTGCACTGGGAGAAATGTTTGGATTAAAACCTGGTGTTAACACTATAAGGTTAATGAATTCTGCATTAAGAAAAATCGGATTTAATCTTGTATTTGATACTAATTTTAGTGCAGATTTGACAATTATGGAAGAAGCCACTGAATTTTTAGAAAGACTGAAATCAGGTAAAAATCTTCCGCTGTTTACTTCTTGCTGTCCTGCATGGGTAAAATATCTTGAAGATCATCATCCGGAAATGTTAAACCATCTTTCCAGCTGTAAATCACCAATGTCAATGTTATCTCCTGTTCTTGTTGAACTTGTACCTGAACATTTCAATATCCCAAGAGAAAATCTCGTGGTTGTGGCAATAATGCCATGCACAGCAAAAAAATACGAATGTAAGCGTTCAGAATTAACTCATAACGGTCGTCCTGACACTGATTATGTATTAACAACAAAAGAACTTGGCAGAATGATTAGAGAAGCAGGTATTAATTTTAATACACTTGAAGAAGAAGATAATGATTCACCTTTTGGTGAATATTCAGGAGCCGGCACAATTTTTGGAGCTTCCGGCGGGGTTGCAGAAGCAGCTGTAAGAACAGCCTACGAGTTTGCAACAGGCGAAGTTTTGCAAGATGTTGATATGAAACAAATGCGCGGAACTTCAAATCGATGCCGCGATATTGAACTTGATTTGAAAGGAACAAAACTAGTCGTAAGGGTAGTTTCTACGCTTAAAGAAGCTGAAAAGGCCATACAAGAAATAAAAAGTGGAAAGGCTCAATTCCAAATGTTAGAAGTTATGGCGTGCCCCGGAGGCTGTATAAATGGCGGCGGACAACCAAATAGTTATGACAATTCCTCTATTAAAGCTGAACGTGCAGCCGGACTATATAAGGAAGATAAAGAGCTGCCTGAACGAAAATCACATATGAACCCGTCAATACAAAAACTTTATCAGGAATATCTGGAACATCCAAATTCCCATAAAGCTCACGAACTTTTGCATACTGCATATACAGACCGATTTAAAAATTCATACAGAGATATATAATAAATGCAAAAAGACGGTTCAAAAGAACCGTCTTTTTGTTATTTTAGTTTTTGAAAGAAACCTATACATTTTCCGATAAAATCAAAAATATTACTAAGTGCATTCATACCTTTCCCGCCTAAATTCAAGTTTGAATAAGGGAAATATCCGGTAGAATATTTTGCTTTTTTCCCGTAAAAAACATAATTGGAATGATTATATACAGGTGTTTTGAGATTGAATAAATTTAATTTTACCATAATAAATTTTCTACTATTTTACAGCTTTTATAACATCATTTGTTATATCAGAACCACCATACAATACAATACCTTTTGTTATTACTATATCGTAACCTTTTGCTTTTGCCTGCTCCGCAATAACTTTTGAGATTGAATCTTCAATTGATTTTAGTTTTGCAGAGTATTCTTTATCCATCTTATTCTTTTTAGCTGTAAGTTCTTTATTATATTTATCTTCTAAGTCTTGCTTTTTCTTTGTATCAGTTACAGCAGCAACATCTTTTCTTGCCTTTTCAATAAACTTCATTATTTCTTTAGCTTTATTTTGCTGCTCTTTCTTCAGTGCCTGAACCTGGGAAGATGAGCTTACAACTTTCTGCACATCAACAATAGCAATATTTGCCGCAAATGCAGAATTTGCACATAATCCTAAAACAACCGCTGAAACAACTGTTAATTTTTTAATATTTTTTAGCATACTCCATATACCTCTCTACACTAAATATACGATTTTATATTTTTTTGTCGAATAAACAATGTAACTTTTCGTTATATTATTTACAAGCCTAAAAGAATACTCTATAATGATAACAGGTGAAGAGTGTTTTTTGTTAAAAAATAAACTTTTGTAACCAAATTGTAATAAAAATTCAAAAAAACTTTAACTTCGCTTGTTATGGTACGAAAATAGGGGTACCGGACTATAAGAATGAATAAAAGGTAATATTAAATGAAAAAGGTGATTTCTAAAAAAGTTTTATTAAGTGCTGTACTTGCATTTTCAACGTTTTGCTGCATTTCTCCAAACGCATTTGCTTATGATATTCCTGCCGGAACACTTAACATACTTAAAGGTATTGGTGAACAAGCAACAGGCGGTAATATCAAACATGATACTGATAAAATGCTTTTTGACAAACAACAGAGAGAAACAGCAACTGATTACAAGCAATATGAAGAGCAAAAAAAAGAAAAAAGTGAAGGAACAGGAGGAAAAAGTACAGTAATTAAAGGCGCTCCGCAAAGCAGCGGAGATGTAATAAGAGCAAAAGTCGAAGAACTTGAAACAAAGGGCGTATATGTTGATTCAATTGAAGTTGCACCTTCAGAAATATTAACCAGAGAAGAAATAGAACCTATCATTTCTAAATATGCAGGCAAAAACCTTTTCATAACAGACATTCAAAAAATGATTGATGAAATCAATAATTTATATGCACAAAAGGGCTTTGTAACAGCAAAAGCTTTCTTACCTGAACAACAAGTTGAAAATGGTGCTATTTATATTGATTTAATAGAAAGCCGTATCGGCAAGGTTACAATTGACGGAAATAAATGGACTAAATCCAACTATATTCTTGACAGAATACCTGATAAAGAACACCAGTTATTCGATATTGTTAAACTGGAAAAAGATGTTCTTGACTTTAACAGGTATAATGAAGGTGTAAAATTATCAGCAAACTTAAAGGCCGGTGAAAAAGAAGGAACTACTGATATTGAATTATCTGCAGAAGAAAAATTTCCTTTTCACATAATAGGTGTTATGGATAATGCCGGCAGAAGAAGCACAGGAAGCCTGAGAGGCGGTCCGATGTTAGTAGCTGACAGCTTATTCGGATACCGTGACAGAATGAGCTTAGGTTCATATTTTAGCGGTGGAGCAATAAGCCCGTTCTTCGATTATAATGTTCCGGTAAATAAATATGACGGACGTATAGGGTTTGGATATTCATCTACATTTGCTAATGTTAAATATGGTCCTGCATATCTTACTAACCTTGGTTTAAAAAGCAGATCATATATCTACTCATTGTACTATACGCAGCCAATCAAAAGAACTCAGGGCTTTGAGTTAAAAGGTTATGGTTCATTGAATTACAAACGCGCATTTACATCAATGGACGCATTAAAACCGTTTACAGGAAGCAGTTTTTTATCTAAAGATCAGGTAACAAGCTTTGATTTAGGTATAAACTTAAGAAAAGATACTGCAAAAGGTATATGGTATGCAAACCAGAATGCATCTATGGCATTCCCTATATTTGACAGCCGTTCAAGCTACTTCAAATATTCCGGCGGCTTATTGAGATTACACGATTTTTCTCACGGAGTTTATGCTCAATTGAGAGCTAATTACCAAATCATTCCAAACAATAAAGATATTCCTTATCTGGATCAATTCCAAACCGGTGGTTTAGCAACTGTAAGAGGGTATTCAGAAGGTATTTTGATGGGTAAAAACGGATATTTTACAAGTGCAGAATTAATATTCCCATTATTACCAAGACAAATAACAAGTCCTCGTTCAGGCGAAAAAATACCTTTTATCGGTCAATATGTTAAGGGTGTTGCCTTTGCAGACCACGCCGGTGTATTCCCTTCAACAAGACAAGATGCTTACCAGGGAAGTTATTTCCTTGCATCTGTCGGTATGGGTCTGAGGGTACAACTTCCGGGTGATTTAAGTGCAAGATTATACTGGGGCTATCCACTTGTAAATAACTTATATGAACAAGATAGAAAATACGGCCGTTTCCACTTTGAATTAACACTTGAACCTAATATTGACAAACTGCTTCAAAACAGATCAGTTGCTGCGAAAGTAGTTCCGCAGGTTCAAAAAGAAGTTGAAGCGGAGTTTATAAATAATTATGATGATGTAAGACATTACGATTACTTCTATGACGGAGCCTTATAAAAAATTATAGAAAATATAAATTAATATATGCGATAACTTGAAAAGGTTATCGCATGTTTCTAAGGAGATTAAATGACAAAAGGGATATTTATTACAGCAACAGGAACTGATGTTGGGAAAACTTATATATCAGCACTAATAACAAAAGCTGTTAGAGATTATGGAGAAAACTGCGGATATTACAAACCGGCTTTGAGCGGAGCAATAATAAAAGACGGCAAAATTATACCTGGTGACTGTGCCTATGTTATAGAGAAAGCGGGGTTACAGCAAGACCCTTTAAACTGTGTATCGTATGTTTTTAAACCTGCTGTATCACCGCACCTTGCAGCAAAAATTGAAAATCAAACAATAAAATTATCAAAAATAAAAGATGATTTTTCAAAACTAAAACAACAATATGATTATCTTGTAGTTGAAGGTGCAGGGGGAATTGTATGTCCTTTTGGATTGGATAATGAAAAAATTTTACTTTCTGATGTAATAAAAACATTAAAGCTTGATATAATAATAGTTGCAGACTCTGCATTAGGAACAATTAATTCTACAGTATTAACTGTTGAATATGCAAAACATAGAGGAATAAATATAAATGGTATAATCCTAAATAATTATGATGAAAATGATATTATGCAGCACGATAACAAGCAAGCAATAGAAAGCTTGACAAATTTGCGCGTAATTGCAACAATCCCCCAAAATGCAGACAAACTTCTCATCAAAAAACAAGAATTATTAGGATTATTTAAGGAGATATAAGAAATGAATAATTGGGCAGAAAAAGATTTAAAGTACATATGGCACCCCTGTTCTCAAATGAAAGATTATGAAGAACTTCCGCCTATTGTTATTGACCATGGAAAAGGAATATATTTATACGATATAGAAGGTAATAGATATGCAGATGTTGTAAGCTCATGGTGGTGTAATCTCTTAGGACACTGCAACCCTAGAATAAACGAAGCAGTAAAAAAACAGATAGACTCGCTTGAGCATGTAATTTTTGCGAACTTTACACACAAAACAGCAATTACTCTATGCGAAAAACTGGCAAAAGTGCTGCCTGAAGGATTGTGCAAATTCAATTTTACGGATAACGGTTCATCGGCCATAGAAGCAGCAATGAAAGTAAGTTTTCAATACCACTACCAGACAGGCAGCCCGCAGAAAAAACGGTTTATGGCACTTTCTGATGCTTATCATGGAGAAACTATAGGAGCTTTGTCTGTTGGCGGTGTTGATTTGTATTCGGAGATTTACAGACCTATTTTAATGGACATTGTCCGTATTGACGCTCCAGACTGCTACCGCTGTCCTTATAATAAATGCCGGGATAATTGTAATTGTGAATGTTTTGAAAATGCAGAAAAAATGTTTGAAAAATATGGTAATGAGACAGCTGCAATACTTGTTGAACCTCTTTTACAATGCTCCGCCGGTATGAAAATTTATCCGCCTCTTTACTTAAAAAAATTAAGAGAGCTTTGCAATAAATATAATGTTCATCTTATAGCCGACGAAATCGCAACAGGTTACGGAAGAACAGGAAAAATGTTTGCATGCAATCATGCAGGAATTTCACCTGATATAATGTGTTTATCAAAGGGGCTTACCGGCGGCTATATGCCCATGGCAATATTTGTAACAACACAAAAGATTTATGACGCATTTTATGCTGATTATAACGATGGCAAAGCTTTTATGCACAGTCACACTTACAGCGGTAACCCCCTTGCCTGCTCCGCTGCTGTTGAAGTTTTAAATGTACTTGAAGATGAGCATATTATAGAAAAGGCAAACGAAAAAGCCGAATATTTTACTAAAATAATTAAAGAAAAGTTTTTACCGCTTGAAAATGTAGGCGAAGTTAGAACAATCGGACTTATAAATGCAATAGAACTTGTAAAAAATAACAAGACAAAAGAACCTTTTGACAGTAAATTAAGAATAGGTTATCAAATTTATAAAGAAGCCTTGAAAAAAGGCGTGCTTTTACGTCCTCTCGGCAATGTAATTTACTTTAATCCGCCCTTGGTAATATCAAAAGAAGATATGGATTTTGTAACAGATATAGCACTTGAATGCACAAAAAAAATTTTGTATAACAAAATAATCGCTTAACTTAATAAACGTACCCAAAACACTTTATCAAAACCATTCTCTCTTTACTGGCGACGGAACACCGCCGTGACTTTTACGTCTTTAGTTTTAGAAGTTTTATCCTTCTGTGGTTAATTCTTCCCAAATACTAGGAACTACGATTAACGCAGTGTAGACGATAAAACCAAATAGGATTAAGTTAATTGCTTCCATGACAACTCTCCTTTAGTCACATGTATATTATTCCCATATTATGATAAAAATTAACATAATTCTGTTTAAATAATAAAAATATTTTGATATAATAATGAGGATAAGATGAAAAAGAAATTGAAAATACTGTTTGATAATTTATGCTGTTCACAATGCAAGGCAAGTTTTGACGAGGATTCCATTGTAATCAAAAGGGAAGAAGAAGGGCTGCTTGTAACACATCTTGTATGTCAAAATTGCGGCAAGAGTTTTGGAGTTGCATTTTTAGGCTTGTCCGGCATAGAAGTTAAAGAACCGCTGGAGGTTCAACAAGGGCCTGAGCCTATTAACTACGATGATGTTATTGATGCCCACAGGTTTATAAAAAATCTGGATGAGCACTGGCAGGATTATTTACCTAAGCAAAATTAGAAAAGAATACCCGCAATAGCCGCAGACATATAACAGGTTAAAGTTCCACAGATTAAAGCTCTTACTCCTAATCTTGCAAGATTTTTACGCTGATTAGGTGCAAGTTCGCCGATACCGCCCAATTGTATTGCAATAGAGCCGAAGTTTCCAAAACTGCAAAGAGCAAAGCAGGCAATTAAGAAACTTTTATCTGAAAGTGCCTGCGGCAAATGGGTTAAATCAACATAAGCAACCATCTCATTTAAGACTAGTTTGGTTCCCATCAAACTTCCGACCGTTGTTGCTTCACTCAATGGTACTCCCATCAAAAATGCAAATATAGCAAAGATTTCACCCAAAATCATTTTCAAAGATAAATGTGCTAAATCAAGACCAATAAAAGTATGGATATGCAAATATTTTACAATTAAGCTGCCTATGCCTCCTAAAATCCAGTCAATCATCGCAACCAAAGCAACCAAAGCTAAAATCATTGCAGTAACATTAATAGCAACTTTCATCCCCTCAGATGCACCTGCTGAAATTGAATCAAAAATATTTGCATGGGTTCTTTTTCGCTTACTGAAATTAACCTGAAAATTTTGGCTGGTTTCCGGTGTATTTACTTCCGGATAAATAATTTTGGAAATAACAAGGGCACCCGGTGCAGCCATAATAGATGATGCAAGAAGATATTGCGCAGGAATTCCCATTCCTATATAAATTGGCATAATAGCTCCAGAGATACATGCCATACTGCCAGTCATAGACGCCAAAAGTTCAGAACGGGTCAATTTTGCCAAATAAGGTTTAATCATTATTTGTGCAACAATTTGGCCGACAAAAGCACTTGCAACATTTGACAAAGCCTCTGCACCTGATACCGACATTAATTTATTCATACCTTTACCAAGGATTGCGACAATTCTTTGCATTATTCCGTAATAATAAAGTATATTTACCAGAATCATCATAAAAATAATTGAACTTATAAGCTGAAGAGCAAAAATTTGTCCGCCGTTAGCCAATTCCCATTTGGAATTCATAAGCCCGCCAAATACAAATTGTCCGCCTTCTTTTGCAAATTCAAGAATTTTTTGTATAAATAAGCCAATAGCCATGAACATTTTTTGTCCTAACGGTACTTTAAAAACAAAAACTGCGAGTAAAATTTGCAGTAAAAAACCTGTACCAACAGTCTTGTAATTGATAGCTTTGCGGTTATTTGACATAAAATAAGCTATTGCAAAAATAAATATTATCCCGAAAATACCAAAAAATCTGTCCATCTTAACCCTTATATAAACTTTTTCACAAAACTATTATACGAAAAACAAGGAGCAAATTGCTCCTTGTTTTTAAAAATGTGATAAAAATTAACTATGCTGTAAAACTTCAGGTTTAAGCACTTTTAAATCCGCAAACATTTCTGCATATTCCTGCATTGGTCCGCCGGCTTTTAACCAGCTGTGATCTGTATTATATGAATTTGCAAGCACACCTGCAAAACGGTCTTTGTTTTTAAACATAGCAAATGCTTTATCAAGTGCGTCGGCGAATGCATGACGATTAAATTTCAAAGCATCATAGTAATTATCAAACTTAGGTCTGAATTCTGAGAATATTGCATTCATACCATCAATTAAGCCATCCGTTAACCCGCCTACTTTGTTAATAATAGGAACAGCACCGCTAAATGCAGCTATTTCTTTATGAACAAGTCCGCAAGGTTCAAACCAGCTTGACATAACAGTAAAGTCAGACATTAATTTACATCCGTCATATCTTCCTGGTTCTGAAAATAGTCTTGCAAACACAATTCTTTCAGCGGCTTTTTGTCCGTATTTTTGTGCAATATTGCGTTTCACATCAAGCAATTTATCAATAAATACCTTATCACCTACACCTTGCGCATAAAATACCGGAAGATCTTCACCCTGATGTCTGGACAAAAATTCTTCAATTGCTTCTGCAAATATATCTAAACCTTTCTGGTCAACAATACGACCGGCAGTTGAAACAACCATTGTATCCTTTGTTACTCCAGAAAGATTAGTCATTTCAGCAAGTTCAATGTTCATAGGATTGCCTTTGCCGTTTCTGGCAAGATCAATTTCTTCAATAACTTTATTCAAATAAACATCTTTGTTATGTGCATGCCATTCTAAAACAGTTTCTTCAGGCTTACGCAAACGAAGACTTTCCGGTTTTAAGCCAACAGCTTTTTCAATTTCACGTGCTTTTTTTTCGGTTAGCAGATTATTAACCTTGTCGCATCCATTCGTTATTGGTCTATAACCTATATTTTTTTCAGGGATTAATTTCGGATCTAAATTATTTTGTCTTGCAATATATCTCAAATGATCTATATCACCAAATTCATGATATCGTGCACGCATTCTAAAAATATCGTGATTTGCACCGCCAAAACCACTATGCGATGCCATTTCATGACCATATCCCTTTGAAACAGGTACAATTACATCAGAATAAACAGCAGCCATTGTTTGAGGATTTAAGTTATCACCATGGAACAATCCGTTAAGTGAATCTGCATTTAATCCCGAGCTATTCGGCATCCAGGCATTCTTTGTAATCATTGAGGCATGTTCACCAAACATAACATTTAATAATTTTGGTTGTGTATGCCAAACATTACCTGGTAATCCTGCATTATGCATTAATGTAACAATTGGAGTATTGTAAATTTCATCAGCAACTTTCGGATCTAGACCAAATGATTTTTTAGCAAGAGTGAGCAATCTTGTCATTGCACTAATAGCGCCTGTCTGCCAATCATTACCTATAATCAAATCCGCTCTTAAATGTTCAGATGAAGTTTCTGCGTTACGCAACAAATTTTCGTAGAAAAACTTATTAAAGTAGATAAATCTTTCTGTCTCACCAGCTTCATGAGTTAAATTATTATAAATATTCTTAGCAGCGCCATCAGCAACAGGGCCATCCATTCTAAATTTATCGTGCTTATAGAACAATGCATCATATTTTATTTTTGCAACAGGTTTATTGTCTTTTAATGGATCAAATTCAAATTTATAAAGACCGCGATCAATTTTAAAATTTTCTCCACTTTTAACAGCCAAATCAAGCTCATTTGCAAGACCTTTTTCCAACCATGGTTTTAATAATTCTAAATCAACAATCTGTTCATTATTTCTTGAGATATAAACATCCACAACTTCTGACGTTTTACCTTTATCTGTATAAATAGGCATACGTACAGTGTTCATATATTCTAAATTTGCAATAGCTTTTCCGTCTTTTGAACTTACATAATCATATAATCCATCAGCTCTTTTTACTATTGAATAATATACATTGTCTTCTACCTGACCTAAATATAACGGTGTATCAACGATAAGCCGTGCTTTTTGCTTGTTGTTAATTATACCGCCCAGATTAGCAACAATTTCTTTTGGCACAATCGACATACCGCCTGTACTTGTAAATCCTTTGAATTCTGAGGTAGGAACTCTGACTGTGATATCATCATGCGGAATAATATTTGACCTATCAATAATACCAAAAATACGTTTTGTTGATTCCTGGCGCAACGCTCTTTCCAACTCTTCTGTACGTTTTCCATAGCCATTTAATACTGTTGCCAGATTCAATTCTTTTCCGTTAACATTTACCGGTGCAAGCTGAATTTCTTCCATTCCAACAGATTTTACGGATGTAACCATTTGAGAAATTTTTGAAGACAAGTCATTTCTTACACCTTCAATTTGACCATCTTGCCACTTACCAAGACCGGTTATTCTATCATTAACTTTTTTTAAACTCTTGTCAAGATTTTGAGTAAATTCCTTAGTAACGCCTGTAAAAAATTCTTTATTATCTTTTGAAAGTTTATTCAATTGTTTTGCTAATTTACCACTTTTCATAATATAAATAGTAGACAGTCCTAAAGATGCTATCGCAATTGCTGAACTTACGTATGCAATATTATTACCGGAATACTTTTTGTCGGTTTTGATGTCAGCTTCTTGCTGCTGCGGTAAAAGCTCTTTAGATGGTTGAGTACTTGGAACTTGTTTTAATAGATTTGAATTTTCACCTTTGAAAGAAATTCGTTGAATGGATGGCATTACTTTCTCCTTTAATTATCATTCATAAAATACATATAAACATATTTTTTTGCTACACAAAACAGCGTAAATAAACATTTTGTTACAAACACTAAAAGCAAATAAAGTTATATCATGCAGAAAACTTAAAGTCAATTACTCTAATAAGTATACAAAAATTCCCGATTATTTCCCGACCTAACATAGAATACTCACTAATACTCACAGTTTCTCAAAAAAACAAAAAACGGCTGAAAAGCTTGTAAATCAAGGCATAAAAAATTGCGCTTGGCGCGATTCGAACGCGCGACCTATCCCTTAAAAGGGGAGTGCTCTACCTGCTGAGCTACAGACGCA
>CANUDF010000002.1 GCA_947857085.1 Candidatus Gastranaerophilales bacterium
GTATCTGTGTCAGTATCTGTATCTGTGTCGGTATCCGTATCTGTGTCGGTATCTGTATCTGTGTCAGTATCCGTATCTAGAGGCAAATCATCCTCATAATAGTAATTTCTATCATCTTCTTCGGCACCTTCAATTTCAAGCACATCTTCAGGTCTTACAGGTCTGGTACCGATTGTAACTTCATTATCATCTGTTCCTTGAACAGGATTTGTTCTATCATCCTCTTCAACAGTAAACCTGGTGTATTCTTCGCCATTAATAACAACTTTATTTTCGTCATCATTAATATAGTGTTTACCATCAATATAAATATCATCGGCAACTATTGTTATCTCATCAGTATTTGAATCGCCGTCTCCTTGAACTCTGCCGTTTACAACGGTTACAACACTTTGAGCTCTGTCAGGATCAATTCTTGTTTCAGAATTGATATCTAATGCTTTTAATTCAACTTGTTCAGGTGCAATATTGGCATTAGGTCCGTAGTAATCCTGTGGAGTATTAGGTACAGTACCGAGATTTTCAATGGTTAAAGTTTTGCCTTCGGTAACCAATTTTATTTTCTTTGCCGCTGTAATTTCGTTAATATTTACATTGCCTGTAAAATGTATATCAACATTTCCTTCTTTAGAAATAATTGTACAAATTTGTGTTTCATTTCCGAGAGTTTTTACATTAATATCACCTGTCTTGGCAAGCATATCAACACCGTAATTTTTAGCATCAGTCTGCTCAATTACCAATCTGTTATCAGCTTCGCCAATTCCACCGCTTGCAATAAGTGAAACACCTTTGCCTGAAACATTCGGCTGAGTTTGGCTTCCGTTTGCATTTACAATTGAATAAGGTTTTTGTCCTTTTACCTTTGAATCTGCAAGTAAAACAACTCTTCCGTCAGTTGATTTAATCTGACCAACTCTCATATCTGTATCAAGGCTGGCTAAATTAATATCAGATGTTGCCTGAGCATCAATTTTGCCTGACACTCTGGTGTTAATGGATTTTGTAAGGTCTCTTGCATCAGTTCCAACACCTACGCAGGCTCCGCCTTCACAAGCTCCGCCGACATTTCCATCGCCTATAGTTCCGCCCTGAACATTTATTGATAAGTTACCGCCATTATTTGTAACTAAATGAGTTTTATTAACTCCGCTGTTCAAAAGATTGCCGTTTTCAAGGTTTATGTTTAAATCACCGTATGATGTAATATAATCATCATTTGTATTATCACCGATAACTATATCTGAATTTTTATTGTTTACATTAACACCTTTACCGGCAACTGTACCTTGTACAACGGTTCCGCCGGTACCAGTATTAGTTATGTTTACAAGTCCGTTTCCTGAAACTTTGCCGGCGCTTGCAATCTTAACACCGTTCACACCGGTATTTTCTATTGTAACCTCACCGGTTCCAAAGTTTTTAACATTACCAGCAATGTCAACTCCTGAATTATCTGTTCCGTATGCTTTTATTACAATTCTTCCGTTTTCATTTGCTAACTGTGAACCTGTAGTTATATTATTTGTATTTACTAATTCATTAAATAAATTGTTAGCCTGTTCCTGAGATGAAATCTGAGCTAATTTATCTACACCTGTCATTATTGAACCTGTTTGTCCAACTGCAACTGAAGCTGCTTTGATTTCAGCACCGCCCTGTGTAAAAATTTTACCGTTTATCTGAACAGTTCCTGTTCCCTGACTGTTTTCTATGTTCTTTAAATTTGTATAATTAGGTGTATTTCTTAACTTATCAAAATCATTTTGAGTTGGAGTCATAACTGATAATGAACCGACATTTAAAACACCGCTGGCACCGACAACCATACCATTCGGAGATATAAACACCGCTTTACCGTTATAAAAATTGCCATCGCGCATTGAATTGACAATACCGTTAATATTAATTTGATTTTGAACAAGGTTGACAAAAGTTTCAATATTTTTATCACCATATTTGTAAATTAAATTAGCAATATCACCAGGGCTCAAATTAAAGTTTTCATATTGTTTAAACCCGATGCCGCCGTTTGCAGGGTTATATGAACCGGGATCAATGTTATAAATCCCGTTATTCCCTGTTACTCCTGAAATATCAGTGGCCATTGCAGGTATAACCATTGACTGCTGCATTAAGAAAAAGGTTGTCAGCAAGGACGCAATTACTCTTCTTTGTCGTGTCGTATCAAATTTCATATCAGCTTGTCCTTTCAATATCTTTATAAATGTCTAATTTGCCATTCATACACTTCATTGTACCAAGAGTATGTCTTAATGTACCGTTATATTACGTTTCATTAAGATAAAATCGCACATCATGTCACATTCATATACTTCATATATACATTAACGTCAAAAAAAATAATAAATTGCGTATCTATTAAGAAATGTTAACACTTCTTAATCAATCTGAAAGTTTCGGGAACATACGGCCAAAAATCCAGTAAAAAGAATAGAAAATCAGCATAAGAGCTATCATCTCAAAAATTGTCTGATTAATATTTAGTTTTGAAAACGCAAAATAGACAATACAAAACGGCACTGCGGCTAATAACATTTTTGAGACTGTTTTATATGGAAACTTCAATCTTAGATTCGGCAATACAATAGTAATCGTCAGTAAAAAGTACAACATATTAGCGGCAAGAGTTGCAATCCCCACACCAACCAATCCATGTTCAGGAATTAAAATAACATTTAACACAACACCAACAACCCCTGAAATCAACTTAATAATAAAGTCTATATAAGTTTTGTTTGCAAGGTGATACTGCAATGTAGTGTAATCGGTCAATGCAAGAAAGAATGTTCCAAAAGCAAAGTACGGAATTAACTTATATGCTGTGTAAAATTTTTCATTAGCAAATATATGAACATATTCAATGCAATACAAAGATATTACCGTAATTATGGGAAGTGATATTAACAAATAATAACCGGCAAATCTCGATATAATAGGTCTTACATCTATTTTTTCTTCGTACATGTTAATAATACGCGGAACAGCCGCAACTGTAATAATTGCAAATATTGTAAGCAGCAAAGGAAGCGTTAAACCGTAGCCCACACCAACAATCCCTGCTTCGGAAAAACCTTTTATGCTGTTCATAATAAATTTATTACTCTGATTAATTATCCACGCACTCAATGATGTTGCGGCAATAGGCACACCATATTTAAAAATTGGGATTAAAAATGTCCATTCAATTTTTTGAAGTTTAAACCATTTTATAATATTGCTTTGATATATTAACAATAAATCAATAAGAGATATAGAAACCCCCATGCCTAAAAGCATGCCCATTGCTCCCATATTGAAAAACTTAACAAAAAATACTGAAAGTCCTATTGTCAAAAACTGATTTATTATAGTTGAAAGAGTAAATGACATGGATTTTAGCTGTGCTCTAATAAGCTGAAATAAAAGCGCTCTTACAGCAACAGGTATAATCAGCAGTAGAATAGCAAAGAAATATTTTGCAGGTATGTGGAAAAATGAATAGAAATTATCTCTAAATACATATGCGACAATAAACATTAAAGCCACATTAAAAGTAAGCATTGAAACAAGTGTAGTCAAATACTTTGGCATATCCTGCATAATCTGATGATGTCTAAAAAACCTCAGTCCTGACAGGCCTACCCAATCAGAGAAAAGAATACACAGAAAAGACAACAACGCTATAGATATTGAATAAAGTCCATACTGTTCAGGCGGCAAAAGGCTTGTATAGACAGGAACTATCAGTGCGTTACCAATCATACCAACAATTTTAGACGGTGCATATTTTGCCATATCCTGAAAAATACCGCGGGTTTGCTCTTCTTCCACTTCCTTATTTTCTATATATTCCATAAAACATTCCTAAATTCCTAAATTTCTAAACTTAATTTAAATTATACTACAAATTTTCCAAAAAGGTCATATTCATCAGCTTTTTGAATTTCAACAAGCTCTACATCACCAGGAACAACATGCCTGTCAGATTTTACATAAACCAGTCCGTCAATTTCAGGTGCGTCATGCTCGGAGCGCATTATGACCACGCCGTCATCAGTAAAGCTTTCAACAATACAAGGTATTATTTTACCGATATATGATTGATTAATCTCGTAAGAAATTTCCTGCTGTAAAGCCATCAGCTTTTTGTAACGTTCATGTTTGATTTTTGCGGGAACTTGATCACTCATTGAATATGAAGCCGTATTTTTTTCTCTTGAGTACTCAAATACACCCATTTTTTCAAAACGCATTTTTTTAACAAAATTATAAAGATGTTCAAACTGTTCATCAGTTTCCCCCGGATAGCCTACAATAAATGCCGTTCTTATTGCAACATTCGGAATTTTTGCCCTAATCTTATTTATAAGTTCTTCATAGTCAAATGCAGGACGGCGCATGTTTTCCAATATTGTTTTATCTGAATGCTGCAATGGCAAATCAATATACTTAACAACTTTTTTACATTGTGCAATCGTTTCAATAAGCTCATCTGTCATTTGCGACGGGTAAGCATACATTATACGAATCCAGGATAAATTCTCTATTTTATCAAGCTCTTTTAAAAGTGCCGGAAGCATTTGCTTTTTATATAAATCAAGCCCGTAGCTTGTTGTATCCTGAGCAATAAGAACAACCTCAGCAACACCTTTATCTGTCAATGCTTTTACTTCTTCAATAATATTTTCAACAGGTCTTGAGTGATAAATTCCGCGCAAATTCGGGATAATACAATATCCGCAATGATAGTTGCAGCCGTCTGCAATTTTTACATATGAGCTTGCCCCCATTGTTATTTGCTGACGCTCTACATTTTCAGGATAAACATATTCTGGCTTTTCTGAAATACAGCAAATATATTCTTCATTTGTTTCATCTGCAACTTTGTCAACTACATTTACTATTTCTCGGATATTTGATGTTCCTATCATAGCTGAAATTTCAGGAATCGCATCCTTTAAATCTTCATTATGTTTTTGAGGCAAACAGCCGGAAACAATAACCTTTTTCCCTTTATCTACCATTTGTAAAATAGATTGAACAGACTCCTTTTCCGCATCATGAATAAATGAGCAGGTATTTATAATAACAATTTGCGCATCATCTTCATTAAGAGTTACTTCGTGGCCTTTTTCCGCTAAAAGTCCGAGCATTAATTCACTGTCGACTAAATTTTTTGCGCATCCATGATTAATAAGTGCTATCTTCATTTTTACCTCTTGGATTATTGTAGCACAAATAACAGATAATGCTCAATTGTACAATAATATTAAAGGCAGGATAATTCCTGCCTTTTTTAATAATCAATCCGCTAAGCAAACCGCCTGTGTGAAGTCGTCGCTGCGAGCGCTGGCGCCCCGACACGTGGTGTCTGTGATGAAGTTTCGGAGGTATACTTGGTCGGATCCTCCTCCTAACATCTCACCTGACCACACGAAGAAAACGGAGTCAGCAGAGGAAATAAAGTTCATTTCAATTGCTTTGTCGTTGTCACGGTCTCCATCACTATATTCATATGCTCCTGTGGTTATTGTAGTTCCAGGGTACAGCTCTCTTGCAAGTTGATCAAGCTGTGCTTGTGTTGGCATATTTTGTGTGCCTTTGCATCGTTTCACCGCGCCACCCCAGTAATCATCAAAATAGCTTGGGCAATCCTCTATGCCCCATGTGCTTTTGTTTGCTACACATTCTTCATGAGTTAATGGTGTTGGTATAAACGGTGCAGTAAAACAAGTGCCGTCACTTAATTCTATAGCACAGTTACTTCCACCTAAAGCAATTTGTCCTATATTTCTTATATCTTTATCTCTGGTGTTAGGATTTTTAAATCCGTCAACGTCATATAATACTGCTATACAATCAGTCCCTATTTTATTTTCAGATATAGTAATTTTATTATTGCTAAATGGATCTTGCGTACAATCCGGATTGTATGCAATCAATCCGTTTACACCATTAGCGAATTGTGCTCCGATAATTTCAGTATCCCAATCTTCTATACCGAAGTTTTTAGCCTTTTTAATTTTAGACATATCAACTTCTTCACCATCCCAGATAACTTTATCTGAAAAACAAGACCGTAAGTTATTGTTATCGCAAATCTTTGTTATTTTAATATGTTTAGATAACTCATTAACAAAATCTTCAGTATTTTTGTATCCAGCAAGAGTTTGCTGAGTATTCATAACTTTTAAAGCTTCACCAATTTTTCTTTGGAAAACGGTAGATGCAGTGTTCCAAGCTCGAGTTTGATAATTCTGTACAAGTGTCGGAATAGTCAATGCCGCAACTACACCGATTATTGCTAAAGTAATTAATACCTCTGCTAAAGTGAAACCTTTAATACCAGGAGCAGAAATTATTTTCTCGACGACGCTCCCGCCTCCGGCTCCGCTATTGTCTCGAAAACATTTTCTGCTCCCGATACCTTCGAAACCCTCTTCTTTTCTACTTAGAGGAGACGCCCCCCCCCGAAATCCCAGCTACTTAATTTGTTCATGCTTCCTCCTTTGTTCTCTACATTTTTTAATATAACAATTATATTTATTTTATGCAACAACTTTACAACTTAAGTGACAAAGTGTAAAATATTAGTATGAAGAAAATCATATTGCTGGCAGTTTTAATATTATCATTTTCACCGTGCTATGCACACAAAGAGAATGTTCCAGAAGTTAAACTGCAAAGTATCTTTCTTACAGATACATCAGAAGCTGAAGACTATATAGAACCTGAAAATATTCCGTTAAAAGGTTATGCGGAATATCTCGAAGATACAGAAGCAATTTATTTAAAAGATGACTGTAATCAATTTGTGCTAAATTTAAAAGTCCCTCAAAAAATTTCAACAACAAGACTTTCCGATGAACACGAAAAAATTCATGCAAAAAAACCTGTTAGTTATTCAAAATACGGTTCAGAAGAATATCTTGTTATACCAAAAGATGTAAAAAGTACTGTTTCTACCGGCAAAGGTGTATCTCTAGGCACAAAAATGGAACAGGAAGTTGATTATGGTGAACTGGAACACACTACAACAATGTTTACCAAATACGATAAAGGCAGATTCAGTCTCACTACCGCATATAAAAGAACTATCGGAAGTACATACAACAACTATTATGACAGTGTTTATGTAGCTCCTGAACTCAAATTAAATAAATATCTTTCTATAAAAGAAATATTTACATCGCAAATGACACTTAACAGAAAAAAAGCGGAATTTGTTTTATCAATAAATCCACTTGCAAAAAAAGATGACAGGCTCAATCTTGAATTGGGGGCAAGCCAAACTTATTATCAGACAAGCGACCTTATTCGAAACAGAATAAGATTTAACACAATATTTAAATTGTAACATTATTTGTAACAGCAAAAAGTTTTAGTTATAATTAAGAAAATGCCGGACAACAAAAATAAAAAAAGCAATAAAAATAAAAAAACTACTGAAAAAACAATTCAGCAGTCTATTTCTGCCCACAAGTCAAGAAAAGAATTGCGAAGAACAGGTTTTTATTATTCATTCTTGACTATAGTACTTTTATTTTGCTTAATTCAAATAGGTTTCAGCGCTATTTTAAACATTTCAAAACTTGTTGCTTATAAAGCTAAAATTATTACACTTAAAAAAACTTTAAATGATGCTGAAGAATATAACAAAAACCTTAAAGAAGAAATTAAAATTTTTTCAACAACCCAAAATCTTGAAGGTATAGCACGAAATACATTAAAAATGGCTGGAGAAGACGAAGTCCTGATTATTATAAATAATAGTAATTCTGAAAACAAAACAAAAAAGAAACACAAAAAAAACGAGGTGAAAAATGCTGAGTGAAGAAAAAGAAATCTTGCAATACATCAAAGAAGCTTTTTCTCTCCGTTCGCAGGAATTATATAAGCCTGCAGTTGAGATGCTGTATAAAGCTCTTGCCCTGGACAATGACAACCTCGAAGTTTTGTTTCAATTGGGTGAATTGTATGCACTAATGCATAATTATCAGCGTTCTATCGGATACCTTGAACAGGTACTGGCAAAGAATCCAAAACATGTAGAAAGCTTAAAGCTAATTCAAAAAATTTATGAAAACGAAGGAAACTTTTCAGAAGCACTTTCATATTCTAAAAAACTATTTGAATTAAACAAAAATTCTGAAATTCTAAAAGATATTGTAAAACTTTCGGGAAGGCTTAATTTAACAGACAATCTTGCAGATTATGAAAATTATGAAGCCTGCAATTCCGAAGTAATTTATGAAATTGCAAACGCTTTTTATGAAAACGGAAAAATTGAACCTGCTAAGGAAATACTTGAAAGACACAAAAACAACACCGAAGAAAAAGTAAAAGTTTTACTGGGCAAAATTTTGTTTGATGAAAATAATTTTGAACTATCCAGAGCAATTTTTGCCGAATTTGATAAAAATTCTGAAAATCCTGAAATCCTGAATTATAAAGGTTTATTTGAGCTTGAAGATATGAATTTTATAGAAGCAGTAAAATATTTTTCCAGAGCATCTTCAATAAATAAAAACAACCCTGTATATTTATACAACCTCGGGAATGCATACTTTTTTAACGGCTGGATGGAAGAAGCACGAAAAGCATATGCAAAATCTATTTATTTAGCGCCGGATAACATGGATTATAGATATTCATTAGCATACCTGCATTATGAAACCAAAGATTTTGATAAATGTAAAAAAGAGGTTGATGCAATACTTTCATCATGCCCGAAGCATTACAGAACAAGAGTTTTGCGGGCATTACTGCTGAATAATGAACATGAGTTTATGCAGGCTAAAAGTATTTTGGAAGATAATATAAAAGCCGGCTGTGAAGATGATTTCACACTAATTTCTTTAGGCAAAACCTACAATAATCTTGATATGTTTGAAAAAGCTGAAAAAACAATTCAACAAGTTATTACAAAGAACTCCGATAATTTGAGCTATATAAGTGACCTTGCAGATGTTTACATAAAACAAAAGAAACTAGACAAAGCTTTAGAACTAGCTAAGAAAACAGTTGAACTTAATCCGAATTTTATATATGGTTATATTCTCGGTGCGCAAATTGCTTTTATGCAGGAAGATTTTGATACTGCAAAAGAATATGCACAGGAAGCTCTGGCATTAGACATGAACTGTTCTGACGGATATTATTATCTTGCTATGGTGCGTTTTCAGGAAAAAGATTTTGATGAAGCAATTGAATGCATGAAACGTGCTATTACATACGATGTAAATAATCCTGAATACTATGCGGAAATGAGCAAAATTTATAAAGCTAAAAATGATATAAAAACAGCATTGGAATATATATCCGAAGCTGAAAGTATCGCTGGTTCAACCGAATATAAATTAATGTATAAAGAGTTAGCTGCACTAAACAGAAAAAATTAAATTTGAACAAATTTGATTTCGAAAAATATATCTGTATAATATTAAATATATAAAACTAAACGGGAGAGATTAGCGGATATATGAAGAAGAATTTAGCAGTTTTTATATTAGCAATAGGATTTATATTTCCTCCGGCATTTGCAGCGGAAGATGCAGACTCTGTAGTACCTGCAAATTTTCCTAAAAAATACACAAGGGAATATATCGAACAAATTAAGCCCATATATAAATCAGTAGGTAAAGATGAAATTTTCTACGTGGCACTTGATATGTTGAAAGATACATCAGGGGATTTCTCAAGAAAAGCTATTTTAGGCAACAACCTTACAGAACGTCCTGTAAGAATTGAATTTAAAGATTTAGGTACAATAAAAAAAGAATATGCATCATTTGATGCTTTAGGGTGGAAACAGGGGAAAAGATTATATATCTATATAAACCCGAGACATAAAGATGCACCTCCCGGGGCAATCGCAGCACTTCTTTCACACGAAGCGCTTCACCAGGACGAATATAATTCACTAGCGGAAGAAACCTATGCCTGGACAATGGAAGCATCTGTATGGTGTGAAATTTTAAAAGAATACCCTGAAAGTGAAGATAAACTTCATCCTCTTGTAGTTCGTGAAGATACCCTGAAAAAACTTTTTGAAAAGGGCAACTATACTAATAAATACATCAAAAAAACAGTTATGCAGAATAAGGGATATGAAAACCTGCCTGCAACATCTCCGGGATTTGAAGATTTATAACATAAATAATCGGGTTACTTATAAAGTATATTGATTATAAAAATCCCTTGATGTTAAATATTGGTATGAAGAAGAAACAGGTAATCATTTTTTTATTCATAGTCATTGCATTGTTTGCACTTAACAGCCTATTTTTGAATGTAAACAATACGATTACACATAATTCTAATGACGAAATGATAAATAAAGAACATGTTTCTTCGCAAAAACTCTTTGATAATGTGTGGGAAACTGTCAGGGAAAACTACTATGATGCATCTTTAAACAATCAGGATTGGGGGCGGTGGAAAGATCATTACCGCAATAAAATAAAAACTGATGAAGATGCAAAAGTTGCGGTTCAGACAATGCTGGAAAGCTTAGATGATCCTTATTCAAGATATATGAGCAAGTCTGAATACGCGGACCAGAACTCATCAATAAATTCTAAAATTACAGGTATCGGTGTTAATATAGCAACTGAATCCGGCAAGGTTCAGATAATAAACGTAATGGAAGGAACCCCCGCTCAATACGCCAATCTGCAAAACGGCGACATTATAACCGCAATTGACGGCAAAGACGTTAACGGACTTCCTTTATCTGAAGTTGCAAATCTTGTCAGAGGACCTGAAAACAGTTTTGTTGAAATGACAATTTTGCGCGGTAAAGATAAATTCACTAAAAAAGTCATAAGAAAAGAAATAAAAATAAAAACAGTAAGAAGTTCTCTTGACAAAAATATAGGTTATATTCAAATAATGACCTTTATTGGTTCAACAACTCCAAACGAATTTTTAGAAGCTCTGGAAAAGACAAAACGAGCCGATGGCTTAATCTTGGATTTACGCGGGAATACAGGGGGTCTGCTTCCTAATGCAATCTTTATAGCAAATCTTTTTATACCAGAAGGTAACATTGTAAGTA
Source organism: Candidatus Gastranaerophilales bacterium (assembly GCA_947857085.1). Lineage (GTDB taxonomy): Bacteria > Cyanobacteriota > Vampirovibrionia > Gastranaerophilales > Gastranaerophilaceae > SIG32. The sequence continues at coordinate 11,063 of CANUDF010000002.1, forward strand.
TTGTCGGTCGAAATGGTTATAAATATGATATCTATGCCCAAGATACAGAATTTAATATCAGCAAGCCTATGATAGTTTTGGTTGATGGTGCAAGTGCCAGTGCAAGCGAAATTCTTTCGGGAGCATTAAAAGATTACAAAAAAGCAAAACTTTTAGGCTCGCAGACTTACGGAAAAGGCATGGTGCAAAAAATTATTCCTTTACCAAATGAAACAGGACTAAACCTTACTATTGCAAAATATTTGACACCTAACGGTACTGATATAAATAAAAAAGGAATTTCTCCTGATATAGAAGTTAACTTTACTCTGGAAGACGTCAAAAAACAAAATGATGTCCAGTTGACAACTGCCAAAACTATACTAAGTGAAATGATAGGTCAAAAGCTCGCAGGTAAATAATCCGCTTATTATTTCTTATTATAATAAGAAATCGGGTAATCGTCCTTTATTTCAAAATTATCCAAAAATAACAATAACCCGCAACATCTTGTCTGTTGATAATATGCTATATCTGCATCGTTATAATCAATATCTTTACATAGACAAGGTTCACCCATCCAAACATAAGTTCCGTTAAGTATATCCTCTCTTGTGACAGTCGGAGTCCAAGGCGCCGGTAACAATCTGTAATCATTCTCTTTTCTTATACCGAAATAAAACGCATCTATTCCTCCTACATTTGGTCCTTGCGGACCGTTAACGTCAAAATTAATAGCAATGTATTCACCATCTTCATAAACTGCACCAATATTACACCCGACTTCTATCGCAATAGAAGAGCCATTTGCCAATTTATATTGATAATCATATGAACCAACACCCGCTCCACAGGCTTCATCAGTATTTTCCAAACATTCACTAAGCTTCATATAGGGTTTAAAATATTTAGTAATAAAATCTCTGGTTGCATCACTACTCGTTGTTTCGGGGTAATCCCATCCGCTGATTGTTCCGTTATCTATTTCTGAAAGCTGTATTGCCTGGATAAACTGAGAATATGCAACTTTCATTCGTGTTGTCGTTATTTTCTTTCTGTAATTTCTAACCAAAGCAGGTATTGTCATTACAGCAACAATACCAATAACCGCCAGCGTGATTAATATCTCAGCTAACGTAAATCCATTACAACGAGAGGTATTTAGGCTGCCCCCCCCGAACATTGCACGTCTTTTTAACATAAATTATACCTCCTTATTTCTATATCAGAATTATATCATATAATGATAATTTAAGCAAGTTTACATACGGTAAACTATTTGGCTTTTTCTGTGTTTTTATGGTATTATATTAGTATAAATCATACGATTAGGGGGAAATTTAAGCATGGCGGAAAGCACACAACAAGAAATTATAAATGATAAGGGGATGGAGGCTTTAAAAGAAGTTGAACAAACTCAAATATCAGAACAAATAGAAGCAATAGAAACAAAAACTTCTGATAAATACGATGCAAGCAACATTAGAGTTTTAGAAGGTTTGGAAGCAGTCCGGATGAGACCCGGTATGTATATCGGTTCAACATCACAGCGCGGTCTTCACCACTGTATCTATGAAATCGTTGATAACTCAATCGACGAATCTCTTGCTGGGTTCTGTACAGATATTAAAGTCACCGTAAATATTGATAACAGCGTAACCGTTGAAGATAACGGCCGTGGTATTCCTGTTGATATTAAACCCGAAACAGGAAAATCCGCACTGGAGATTGTACACACAGTACTTCACGCAGGCGGGAAATTCGGCGACGGCGGTTATAAAGTATCCGGCGGACTTCACGGTGTTGGTGCATCAGTAGTTAACGCTTTATCAGAAAAATATATTGTAGAAGTTTCAAGACAGGGCTTTGTATGGCGCCAGGAATATATGAGAGGGGAACCTGTAGCTCCTGTTGAAAAATGTGAGCCTACAGATAAAACAGGGACAAAAACAACTTTCTGGCCTGATCCTGAAATTTTTACGGAAACAACTGAAATTGACAGAGACGTAATTGCTAACAGATTACGCGAAATGGCATTTTTGAACAAAGGCTTGAAAATAATCTTTGTAGACGGACATACCAACAAAGAAGAAACCTTCCACTATGCAGGCGGTATCGGAAGCTACGTTGAATTTTTAAACAAAAATAAAAATGTACTTCATGAAAAACCTATATACATAGATAAAGTAGTTGATAATATGCAGGTTGAAGTTGCAATGCAATATACAGATGCTTATAACGAAAGCGTTCTGTCTTTTGCAAACAACATTAACACCCATTCAGGCGGAACCCATTTAACAGGTTTCAGAAACTCAATTACTCGTGTATTAAATGACTATGCAAGAAAAAATAACATTCTGAAAGATTCAGACCAAAACCTTTCAGGTGAAGATGTTCGTGAAGGCTTAACAGCAATTGTCAGTGTTAAACTCCCGAACCCTGAGTTTGAAGGGCAAACAAAAGAAAAATTAGGGTCTCAGGAAGCTATGGGAGCTGTTCAGGATGCGGTAAGAGATAAATTACAGGAATGGCTTGAGTTCAACCCTAAAATTGCAAAAACAATTCTTGAAAAAACACTTCAGGCGCAGCGTGCCCGAGAAGCAGCAAGAAAAGCAAGAGAATTAACAAGAAGAAAAACTGTTCTTGAGAACTCAACTCTGCCCGGCAAACTTGCAGACTGTTCAAACAGAGAACCTGAAAAATGCGAAATATTTATTGTTGAGGGAGATTCTGCAGGCGGCTCTGCTAAACAGGGCAGAAACAGAATGTTTCAGGCTATTTTGCCATTAAGAGGTAAAATTCTTAACGTTGAAAAAGCAAGACTTGATAAGATATACGGAAACAATGAAATCCAGTCAATGGTTCAGGCTTTCGGTATAAACATAAGCAAAAATGAAGAAGAAGTAGATATTGAAAAACTTCGCTATCACAAAATTATTATCATGACCGATGCTGATGTTGACGGTGCTCACATCAGAACATTGCTTTTAACTTTCTTCTTTAGATATGCAAAACCGTTAATTGATAACGGCTATGTATATATTGCACAGCCGCCTTTGTTCAAGGTAACTCAGGGTAAAGTTTCGGAATACCTGTTTAACGAACACGCACTGGATAAAATGTTAAAAGAAAGAGGTATTAAAAACCTTTCACTTTCTGATAAATCTAAGGCAAAAGTTAAAACAGGCGATGAATTATTAGAACTGATTAAAAATATGTCAGCTTTCTACAATTCATACAACAACCCTATTCTAAACCTGTTCCCTGCGGTTGTTTTAAGAGGTCTTGTACGTTCAAATATTACGCCGGAAGATTTTGACAGTCAGGATAAAATGAATGAAATCATAGAATATTTAAACCACTATCTTCAAGACCACGCTAAAAACTACAATATTAAAGAAGCTGAAAACTATGTTTGTTCATTAAAATACAATCCTGAAAATGCAAAATATACAATTCAGCTGAACTTAAATGAAGAAGAACATGTAATGATTAACCAGAGCATCATTAAGAGTTCTGAATATAAACGATTAAAAACAGCTTATCCGTTAATCAGGGATTATTTAATTGAAGAAGAACAAAGCCTGATTTTGGAAACCGATACAGAACAATATGAGATAACATCATTTGATAAATTGCAAAAAATTATTGATGACAGAGGTCAAAAAGGATTAACCATCCAGCGTTTCAAAGGGTTGGGTGAAATGATGCCTCAGCAGCTATGGGAAACAACAATGGATCCTGCAACAAGAACCTTATTAAAGGTAAGTGTAGAAGATGCTATGCTATGTGACCAATTGTTTGATATATTAATGGGTGATAAGGTAGAACCAAGACGTGACTTTATTGAATCCAATGCAGTTTATGCAACAAATATTGATACATAATAAAATTAAAGGCTTATAAAAGCCTTTAATTTTTCTTGAGAGAGAGGCATATAACAAAAATGAAAAGAGAATTCATATTTCTTGGCCCGCCAGCATGCGGTAAAGGAACACAAACATCAAAACTCGCAGAATACTTAAAATTTCCCCATGTAGACACAGGCTCATTACTTAGGGCTGAAATTTCACAGGGCACACATGACGGTGTTGTTGCAAAATCATTTATTGATAAAGGACAACTAGTTCCAGTAGATTTAGTCGCAGCAATTATAAAAAACAGGCTGGCGCAAGAAGACTGCAAAAACGGTTATATTTTGGATGGTTATCCGAGAAGTACTGAACAAGCAGATAAACTTGAAGATATTAATAAATCAATTGATACTGAGCCGGCAAAGTTTACAGCAATATATTTTGATCTAGACCATGATGTATTAATAAGCAGAATTGTAAACCGCCGTTCCTGCCCTGTTTGCGGTGAAATTTACAACCTGAAATACCACCCGCCGAAAGTTGACGGCATTTGTGACAAATGCGGTGCAAAATTAATACAAAGAAAAGATGATAATGAAGAGACAGCAGAAGCACGTTTTGAAACATACTTCAGGGAAACAGCTCCGCTTATTGACTATTATAAAAATAAAAATGTATTAAAAACTATAGATGCAAACGGAAGTATATCTGAAGTTTGGGAAAGGCTGCTAAAGGTTATAAATGATTAATAGAAAATCAAAAGAAGAAACCAAGAGAATGCGTCATGCCGGACATATTGTTGCTTTGGTTCATCAAAAGATGAAAGAAGTAATTGAACCTGGAATTTCAACAAAAGAACTTGATGATATTGCTATGAAAATCATTAAAGAAAATAGGGCAATTCCGACTTTTTTAGGTTATCAAGGCTTTCCGGCATCAATTTGTGCATCAATTAATGAGGAGGTTGTACACGGCATTCCGTCAAAAGACAGAATTTTAAAAGAAGGAGACATTATAAGTATTGATGTCGGAGCAACTTACGGCGGTCTTGTAGGCGACGGGGCGTGGACATATCCGGTAGGAAAAGTTTCAGCGGAAGTCCAAAGGCTTCTTTCTGTAACAGAAGAAGCGCTTTTTGCCGGTATTGATAAAATGCGTGACGGCAACATTCTTGATGATGTTTCAAGCGCAATTGAACGTGTTGCAAACCGTGAAAAAATGGGTATTGTCCGCCAATACGGCGGTCACGGTGTAGGTCACAATATGCATGAAGATCCGTTTCTTTTCAACTACAGCGTAGGTGACAAAACATTATTAAAAACAGGTATGGCAATTGCAATTGAACCAATGTTGAACCTTGGCGTTGATGATGTTGTTGTAGCAAAAGACGGCTGGACAGTAAGCACAGTTGATAAAAAACCGTCAGCACACTTTGAACACTCTGTTATGGTTACGGACGGCGAACCACTTATATTAACGAGGTTAATACCATGAGTATAAGCTGGATTTATTTAGTACTTGCAATTTTACTCGAAGTATTTGCAACAACAATGATGAAACTTTCAAGCGGATTAAGCTTATTAGCCCCGACTGTATGTATGTTTTTAGGTTATATTCTAAGCTTTACTTTTCTTGCACTCGCGTTGAAAAATATCGAAATAAGCGTTGCCTATGCAATTTGGAGCGCAGTAGGAATAGTTTTAATAAGTATTATAGGAATTATGTTTTTTAATGAACAATATAATTGGGTGAAAATCATTTCGACCGTTTTCATAATAATTGGTGTTGCAGGACTAAAACTTAGTTCGACATAGGAGAGAGAATGAATTACTATATCGGTTTAGCACTATCATCAGGTTCAACGCTGGATTCAGGACTGGCAGTAATTGATGAATCTAACAAAATAATCCTTATTGATAAATTTTATAAGATGAACGATATAATTTTCTTTTTTGAAAACTATTCATCATTAAAACATTCAAAAATATGTGTATCACTTCCCTGGGACAGGACAATGCTAGAGGGAAAATGGAGGGTCTTATCAAAGCCTTACCAGCTTGTTGCAACAAACCCGCATATGCCAAATCAAGACAATTGGACACAGCGGTATGCCACACGCGGGTCTGATTTTTTCAAGGATTTAAACGAAAAAGGAATTGAAGTGAACAGATTTGAATTATACCTGACTCGCCAGAGCATGCATTTAAATTCCTGCTACAAGGAACGCTCACCGGCGGATTGCAAATTTTTACAGCAAATTTTGAAATTTGAATATGGATTTAATGAATTACCGTCTAATATGATGCCTATGTCTCAACTAGAAGCTATTACCGGAGCAATTCTGGCAAAAGAAGCTGAAAAAAATCCAGATAATATTAAAAAATTATTTGAATTTAAAGGGCTTAATGTAATAGACATTAAAAATTTTACAACCTTGACAAATAAACTGATATAATAAATAATAATACTAAAGGAGGTTAAAAATGAACAATAACAAAGCATTGAGAGTCACCCCCCCCCGACAAATCCGCTTACAGCAAGGATTTTAAGACTTAAAGCATTTACTCTTGCGGAAGTGTTAATAACTTTGGGGATAATCGGAGTAGTTGCAGCAATGACTATCCCTACACTTATATCCGAATATCAAAATAAGGTGACAGTTACCAAACTTAAAAAAATGTATTCAACATTGACTAATGCCTACAGTCTTTATTTAGTTGACAATAATAGCACTGGAAGACTAGAAAGAACTGAAGCAGACGCTGTAAAAGCTTTTGAAGTATTCAAACCATATCTAAAACTCTCAAGAGATTGCGGAACAGATACCGGTGAGAGTTGTGGTATATATACAGGAGTTTATAAAAGAAAAAACGGGGCAGATAAAGGCTCAGATGGTGCTTCACTTGCGTCTTACAGTGACAAAACATATTACAAAGCTGCTCTTAGTGACGGTTCAACTATTTGGTTAAGAGGCTCAGGATCAGACAGGTTTAATATAGATATAATGTATGATGTTAACGGTTCAAACCCGCCAAATCAATGGGGTTATGACCTGTTTGAATTCTTGGTTACAGATGAAAAAGTATATCCGAACGGTATGCCTGATACCCAAACAGAAAACTTTGATGATCATTGTGCCCCCGAAAATTCAGAAGGTTATGGCTGTACTGCCTGGGTTATTTATAAAGGGAATCTGGATTACCTTAAATGTAACGATTTGACATGGGAAGACAGCGGATGTTAAAATAAACTTTTGACAAGTTTTATAACATCTTTATGAACTTCGTTAATAGATTTTGATGCATCAAGAACCTTAACCCGTTGAGGTTCTTGTTTTGCTATTTCAAGATAACCTTGCCGTACACGATTAAAAAAGTCTTGTCCTGCTGATTCCATTCTGTCCCGTTCTTTTCCAACACGGCTCATTGAGGTTTCCACATCAATATCAAATACAATTGTTAAATCTGGATTTCTGCCGTTTACCGCAATAGCGTTAAGCATTTTTATTCTTTCAACAGGAAGCTGCCGGCCATACCCCTGATATGCAACAGAGCTATCGGTATGTCGGTCGCAAAGCACAATTTTGCCGGCTTCTACAGCAGGATTTACAATCATATCAATGTGTTGTGCTCTATCTGCTAAAAACAAAAATGATTCACATCTATCAGAAACTTCACCGTCATAATTTAACAAAATTTCGCGAATCTTTTCCCCCAGGCCTTTTGCACCGGGTTCGCGTGTGATTACAATATCATACCCCTTGCTTTGCAAATATTCTGCTAGCATTTCTAGCTGTGTAGTTTTGCCACAGCCGTCCGCTCCCTCAAATGTTATAAATAAACCTTTATTCATACACTAATTATACAATAAGCTAATCCAAATTAACAAGGTCATGTAATTTTATTTTCAAAACCTTACAAATTTTCATAAGAAAATCCAAAGATGCTTTCTTCTCCCCCCGCTCAATCTCTCCTAAATAATATGCATTCATATCAGCAAACTCCGCCAGTTTTTCCCGTGATAAACTCTGCCGTTTTCTTAAGTCTCTTATCTTAATTCCTAATTCCTTATAGAAATCTCTTGCCATTTTTTAATATTATGCTAATATTAATATTGTTGACATTGGCCCAAGGCCAATATAAATGTAATCTTATTGAACTATAATTATATTATATAGATTTATAAATCCAAAGGAGGTAAAATGAAAAAAGCTTTTACATTAGCAGAAGTCTTAGTGACACTTGGTATAATCGGAGTAGTTGCAGCCTTAACAATTCCAACACTTGTCAATAATTATCAGTCACGGGCTTGGGATACTGCATCTAGTGTTTTTGAGAGGAAATTAGAAGAAGCCTTGAAAATTATGAACACACAGTCCGCACTTGCAGGGTATTCTACAACTAAAGACTTTGTTAAAGAATTATCAAAACATTTAAATATTGTAAAAATTTGCGAAAATTCAAAGATTCATGAATGTTTTGCGGAAACTGTTAAATTTGGTAATGGCGACACAGAACCTGAGGATATAGATATTTCAAAAATCAAGACTTCCAAAAACTTTGGAAAGAATGATTGGGCAATTAATACAGATGTTTTAGGTTTTCAACTCAATAATGGAACAAACGGATTAATTGCATATAATACTAATTGTAAGCAAGATCCGTTTAGCAACCAGATTACAGGTACAGATTGTATAGCTGTTTTATATGACACTTCTGGTTTCTCTAAGCCAAACACATCCGGTAAAGATTTAAGGTCAATTAACATTTCTAAACTTGGCAGCTCTTGTGCAGCGGATATAGGTGGAACATGTTTTGGACAGCTCTTTACTCCGGATCCGTTGAGTAAAGCTGAATGTACAGAACTTCTAGGTGCTGACCAATGCAAATATGATACTAATTATTGGGCTGGAGCAGTTAAGGCATGTGGAGGATCGCAAAATATTGCAACATTATCACATATAACAGAGATTGCTCGATACATATACAATGATGAGAATCTGGTGTTGGGATACCTGGGTGAAAGTATACCTTCCGTAGCAAATCCCAGAGATGATAGCAAAGCTAGTACTTTAGGAATTGGTTCTAATGAATCAAGAATCAATTTTCTGATAAGTAATTCAAATACACTTAATGTAGTATTCGAAACTAATGAAGCTTACATCATTAAGAGTAGCGGTGGCGGCGGATCCGCAGGAGGAAATCCTCAAGGGAAGGCCATTTGCATCATTAATTGATAAAAATAAAAACCTCCTTTTAGGAGGTTTTTATTTTTATAATTTTGAAACTTATTAAGCAATAAGTTCTTTAACTTCAGCTGCAAAGTTTTTAGGATCGATTTTAATTCCAGGTCCCATTGTTGTTGACAGGTAAACTGATTTAACAAATGTACCTTTTGCTGAAGCTGGCTTTGCTCTCAATATTGCATCAGCTAAAGTTGCATAGTTTTTAATCAAGTCTTCTTCTGCAAATTGGATTTTACCGATAGGACAGTGAATCATACCCTGTTTATCGGCTCTGTATTCAACTTTACCGGCTTTTGCATCTTTAACTGCAGAGGCAACATCCATTGTAACAGTACCTGTTTTAGGGTTTGGCATTAAACCTTTAGGACCCAAAACACGTCCCAATTTACCTAACATACCCATACAATCAGGTGTTGCAATAAGAGTATCGAAATCAAACCAGCCGCCTTCGATTTTTTCAATAATTTCTTCGGCACCTGCAAAATCAGCACCTGCTTCTTTTGCCTCAGTTGCTTTTGCACCTTTTGCAATAACGCAGACTTTAACTTCTTTACCAAGACCTGCCGGTAAAACGACAGTTGATCTGATTTGCTGGTCTGCCTGTCTTACGTCAATACCTAATCTCATATGGCATTCAACTGTTTCATTGAATTTAGAAACTTCTTTTGAAATTTCCTGTAATTTCTTAACTGCATCAACTGCTGTAGACGGTTGTACAAACCCTTCCAGCATTTCCTGCATTTTCTTTTGTTTTTTAGTTAATTTACTCATTATTTTAATTTCCTTTCATGGTATTAACGGGTTTTCACCCTTCCATTTACTAACCTTCCTTAACTGTAACACCCATTGCTCTGCAAGAACCTTTAATCATTTCTACAGCAGCTTCCATAGTTGTTGCATTTAAGTCATTCATTTTAATTTTAGCGATTTCTTCTAATTGTTCTCTTGTAATTTCAGCAACTTTATCTTTATTAGGTGCTGCTGAACCTTTAGAAAGGTTAAGAGCTTTCTTAATTAATACCGGAGCCGGCGGTGATTTAACAATAAATGAAAAACTTCTATCTTCATAAACGTCAATTACAACAGGAATTATATAACCTGCTTGAGATTCAGTTTTAGCATTGAATTGCTTACAGAAATCCATAATGTTAACACCATGCTGACCCAATGCAGGACCAACCGGAGGTGACGGATTTGCTTTTCCGGCTTCGATTTGAAGCTTAATTTTTCCTACTACTTTTTTTGCCATTTTTTTCTCCTTTTGTGGTAATAACGGGGGCGTCCCTTCCACATTATTTGTAACTACATTACCGCTTATGCGGCGATTTTATTATAACTTATTAATTTGTTTGTATTCCAATTCTACCGGAGTTTCACGTCCGAATATTGAAACATTTGCACGAAGTTTTGATTTATCAGGATAAACTTCAATAATATCTGCAATAAAGTCTGCAAACGGTCCTGAAATAATTCTAACCTTATCACCTGCTTTAACATCAAGTTCAATTTTTTCTGTTTGAGAAGAAGAACGGTGAATAATCTTTTTGATTTCGCTGTCACGTGCAGGGATAGGTTTTTTAGCAGAGCCTACAAATTTTGTAACGCCCGCAGTGTGTCTTACAACATACCAGCTGTCTTCGTCCATTATCATTTCAACAAGAACATAACCAGGGAAGATTTTTTCTTCGCGTTCCTGTTTTTTACCTGCCTTCATTTGAGTAACTGTTTTTTGAGGAACTTCTACTCTGAAGATTTTTTCACCCATATTCATATATTCAATACGTTTTTCAAGGTTTACCTTTACTTTGTTTTCGTGTCCTGAATATGTGTGGACAATGTACCAGCGTTTCTGGTTTTTCTTTGCCTGCTTTTCCGCATTTTCAGCTTCCGCCTTAGCTTCTGCTTCGGCTTTTTCTGCCTGCAAATCTTCGTTTAATTGTTCTTCCATTGATTTTTGTTTCTTAGTCATAAGCCACCTTTATTTTAAGAGCCCGAAAAGGCCTTTGAATATTATATCCATTAAATAGATTGAAACAGTAAATACAAATACAATAACAATTACAAAAACTGTTTCGGTAATAACCTGTCTTCTTTCAGGCCAGCTAATCTTGCCCCACTCGGTTTTTACACCTCTAAAGTATGTTTGTAATGAGTTAATAAATTTATCCATTTTGTATTTCCCTTTTATTTAAATCGCGCCCTGAAGGACTCGAACCCTCGACATCCGGTTTTGGAGACCGACGTTCTACCAACTGAACTAAGGACGCAGGTGCCGCATTAAACGGCTCGCTCCAGGATTATTCGGGTTGTCGCAAAAGCGTGGTTTCGCTCCAACTCACGGGTTTGTTTCGCTAACGCTCAACGTCACCCTGCCGAAAATCCTGCTACTTAGTTTCTTTGTGGTTGGTATGTTTTTTACAGGTCGGACAGTATTTAGAAAGTTCTAATCTGTCTTTTGTATTCTTTTTGTTTTTTACTGTTGTGTAGTTTCTTTCTTTGCAATCTTCACATGCTAGAACTACCATTCTGTCATTTTTTCCTTTGATACCCATTTGTTTATTCCTTTTTAATTATATTCTATCTAAAATAGAATGTGAGAAAATCCACATTCTATTTTTCGGCTTATATTTTTATATTATCGCAAACAAAATAAAAAGCAAACAAATTGTAACAATTCATACATAAAAAAAGACCGGCGCTTAAGCCGGTTATTTTTATGACTTACATAAATTAAAATTCAATTGGCCGTCTTTCAACAGACAGCTTAGACGGAGGTATGTCATAAGCACCAAGTGAATCTGTTCTAAGTTTTTCCATATAAACTTGTCCGTTCTTTACTACTTGTTGAAGTTGAGACAAGTTTCCTTCAAGATTTGTTAAAACTTGTTCTGCATAAAGCTCTGCACCTTCACGTGTTCTCATTGCATCTTCTCTTGCCTGATGGCGGACGCTTTCGGCTTCTTCAAATGCTTTACGTTTAATTTCCTCGCATTCTTCCTGTACCTGTGCTCTGATTCTGTTGCCTTCTCGCTCAAGAGCTTTTATGAAATCAGCTTCGGACAATTTTCTGTCAGCTTCTTTTTGCGCATCACTAATAATCTTTTCTGCTTTTTGTTGAGCTTCAATCTGTAATTCTTCGCGTCTTCTTAAAAACGCTCTGGCTTCCTGAACTTCAACAGGAAGTGATGCATATATTCTATCTATTAATGTTTCTATTTCTCTTGTTTTTACTATTGTATATTTTCTTGGAATGATCGGGAAACCTTCTTCCAAGGATATTTCCAGCATTTTTAGTAAATCGTATACTCCGTTTTGTTGCATAATCCCCATATACCTTTCTATATCATGCATTCTAACCCGAGTAGATAGCAATTGTCAAATAATTCAAGAAAGTTTAAAACACATATTTTAACATATTTAACGATTACTTAAATATCTAAATACAGGTTCAGGAACAAATTTTGATATGTCCCCGTTATTTAATAAAATTTCTCTTACAGTACTTGAGGATATAAAGTTATACTCAGGCTTAGTAATAAGAAATACGGTTTGGATATCCGGGGCAAGAGCACTGTTTGTCTGCGAAAGCTGCATTTCATATTCAAAATCAGAAACAGCCCGCAGCCCTCTTATTAGAATCTGTGCGCCTTTTTGCTTAGCATATTCTATTGTTAAACCGTCAAATGCATCAACATCAACATTTGACAGATGGTCTACGCTTTGGCTTATCAGTTTTATTCTTTCATCAACTGTTAAAAACGCATTTTTTTCAGAATTTCTTGCTACTGCTATAATTACTTTATCAAAAATTCCTGCACTTGTTTTAAGGACATCTAAATGACCTTTTGTGATAGGATCAAAACTTCCAGGATAAATTGCTATCTTCATATTTTTTTCCTTTCGCAAAATTTATTATATCGCAAAAAGGAACACCCTTTATTAATTTTTGTTACAAAATAATGAGATGTTTGCAATTTATTATATCTATCTTATTTTAATAATATATAAAAGATATATAATTAACAAATTTTATACACACTACCTTCTACCTACTAACCTTTTACACGAGGAATTTAACAAAGAATTCCAAGGGGCTTCTTCAAAAAAAGAAGTCTTTTTTTTGCAATAAAAAAAGAGCCTGAAAAGGCTCTTTTTATTGGTTGCTTAAAAACTATTTAAGTCTTACGTTAACAGAAGTTCCTTTTTTAGAAATTTCAACTTTGTCTTCTCTTGCTAACCAGCCAAGACCTAAGTCTGCAAAATTTCCTTTAAGGTCCAATTCTTTTTTCATTTTTGAGAAAGAAGATTCGCCGTTGTTATTCAAATAATCATATATTTGACCAGCTGAAAATCCGATTTGTTCTTGTAATTCTTGCATGTTTGTTCCTCCGATTATTTTGTACATGTCTCTTTCTTATGTGTATAATAATAGAACAATTTTTAATAAAAAGCAATAGTGTATCAGAATTAGTTTTATTAAATAATTTTATGATAAAATACATTATAGGGGGTATTGATTTTGATTATTGACGGTACAATAAGTTCTGAAAAAACAAATATTCTGATATCAAAATATTCAGAACTTTTGAATTCCGGAGTTCAAGCATCAAAAATTTTAGTTCTTGTTCAAAATTCAAGTTTAAAAAATAAATTTATTGAAAAAACACTCGAACAATTAACCATAGATGCCGTTGAGAAATTGCAGGTTCACTCTTTTTTCGGTCTGGTCTATAATACTATTTCCGACAACTGGGCTTTGTTAGAAAACCGCAATACTTATGATAATCCGGTAATACTACCGAACCTTGCAGGGCTTGAAATATCACAGTTTCTTTTAAAAGATATCTTAAAAGAAATCCCGTTTAAAGGATACAACTCAAAAAAATCACTGCTTCACCAGTTATTCAGGCGTTATTCTTTAATTGTTCAAAATAATCTTTCCGACAGCGAAATTGAAGAACGTTCAAAAATTTTAGGAGAAACATTTGCAGACGACGCAAAAATTGCACTGAAAAAACTGCTTGCAAAAACTCTGGCTTTAAGAGACTTTGACTACCTGCGCCAAACACTGGTGTTTAATTACGTCTATAGAAATACTGATTACTTTTCCGGCATTGAATATTTAATAATTGATGACGGTGATGAAATTACACCTGTTTGCTTTGATTTTATCACTTACCTTGCTCCGCAGCTGAAAGATGTATTTATCGCCTTCGATAAATCCGGTGGAAGCAGAACAGGTTACTTAAGTGCTGATAAAAATGCTGTTTGGGAGTTCGGACAGTTATTTAAACAAAAAGACGAAAAAATTGAAACTCTCACCAGACTTAAAGATGATGCACAAACTTTGTTCAGCAATGTAATAAATAATGATAACCAAAAATTAAAACATTTTACAGTAAAATCACCCTCAAAACGTGCTGTAATGATTGATGAAGCTGTTCAAAAAATTGATGACCTTTTGAAAAAAAATATTAATCCATGCGAAATTTCAATTATAACTCCTGTGATAGATGATATGTTGAAATTTTCATTAAGAGAAAATATAAAAGCTGATTTATTGTTTTTATCCGGAAGTGAAAAACTTATCCAAAACAGGCTGGTACAGGCAGCCTTAACTATTCTTAAACTTAATACTGTACTCAAAGAAACCCTTACTGAATTTGATATAAGAGTAATTTTATCAGAATTTTTGTTAATACCTGTTAAGTATTGCAGAGAAATTCTCAATACTTTTACAGAAACTAAAACACTGCCTGAACATGATTTTAACGATGAAATTTTTAATAAAAAATATTCAAATTTCCTTAATCTTATCAATAGGCTTTCAACTTCTGAAATAAAGATTTCTGAACAAGTATGCGAAATTTATAATAATATAATTGAGTTTACATATATAAATCCTGATGAGATTAACAAATTCAATTTTTTCATTAAACAACTCCGGGAATTTGAAAACATTTTAGGGACAGATTTTGATAAAAGAAAAACTGAAATTATTACCCAGATTGAAAATTCAATAATTGCAGAAAATCCGTATTCCGCACTTGAAATTTTAAAAACTAATCTTGTTGTTGCAACACCGCAAAAAATTATTGATAACCAGATAAGAACAAAATATCAAATCTGGCTTGATATATCCAGCGATGAATGGGTAAAAAGCGACACAGGCCCGCTGTATAATGCATGGGTATTTCAAAAGGGTTGGGAAAAAGATTCCTACACTATTGATGATAATATAAATTTAAGCAAGGACAAAACTGCAAGAATCTTAAGAAAACTTACACTCTGTGCAGATGAAGCAGTTTTTGCATTTTCAAGCCTTTTTGACGGAAACGGTGTAGAAAATTTCGGAGGAATCGAAAATTATCTTAATTTTGAAACAGAAAATAACACACTTGTAAACTGCCGTCCTATTATCCCAAGACCGGATCAGGCTCCTGTTTTGGAATACAAATCAGGTAAAATGGCGATATCTGCCGTCCCCGGAGCAGGAAAAACAACAATACTGCTCGCTCTTATTTTAAAGCTTCTTGATAACGGCATAAATCCGGAAAACATATTTGTTCTAACCTATATGGAATCAGCCGCAAGAAACTTCAGGGAACGGATTAAGAACATAAGACAGAATTCAAGCCAGCTGCCTAATATAAGCACAATTCACGGTCTTGCATTAAGGATTTTAAAAGAAAACGGAAATTTTGAACGTTTAGGTCTGAGTTCGGACTTTGAGATTTGTGATGATACTCAGCGGACAAGAATTATAAGAGAAATTGCAAATAATTTAAAACTCAAAAAGACTGAAACCGATGAATTTGACAGAGCCGTTTCTGTTTTTAAAATTGGCGAGGGCGTATTTAGCGATAATCTTGCAGACACAAAAATGAAAAAGTTCGCTGAATTTTTTAATTATTACCAGAGTGCTCTTAAATCCCAAAATCTTATTGATTATGATGATATGCTTATTTCATCAGTAAAACTTTTGAGGGACAACTCTGATATCCTTGCACACTATCAGGAAATATGTGAATACATAATAGAGGATGAAGCACAGGACTCGTCTTCCATACAACAGGAATTAATAGGACTTTTAAGCGGGAAGCACAAAAACTTAATCCGCTGCGGCGATATCAATCAGGCAATCACAACAACGTTTTCAAATGCAGATGTTGAAGGGTTTAGGGAATTTATCTCTTCCGGTAATGATGTAAGCATGAATTGCTCGCAAAGATGTACAAAAGATGTCTGGACTCTTGCCAATAATCTTGTTAGCTTTGCTGAAACAAAACGTGAAACTAAAAATGCGTTCTACAAAATATTTATGCAGCCTGTTGAGGGTAAAAACCCTGTTCAGGAAAATGCAATTACAGCAAAAATATTTGACGCTCCGCTTGAAGAAAGAAATTATATTCTAAAAGTTATAAAAAATACCTTTACACAAAACCCTAAAGCTACTGTCGGAATTCTTCTGAGAAATAATTTTCAGGTCGCGCAATGGCTGAACTTCATTAATGACAGCGGCTTGAAAAGTATTACGCGAAGTGAAAGTCTGGAACAAAAATCTATTTTTAAAGCAATATTTGCTGTTTTAAAAATGATTCTGTATCCTTTTGACAACGGAGTTATCGCCGATAATTATGAAGTACTTGCGGAGCTTGGATTTTACAAACCACGTCTCGGTACAGACATAAGAAATTTTGAAAAACCTTTTATTGAAACAAACGCCGACGATATTGAAAATCCATACTTAGGACAATTTTACTGGGATTTAAATTACTGGCTTTCAATGCCTCATTTGCAGCCCGAAGAACTCGCAATAAAAATAGGATTAATGTATTTTAGCAGTGAAATTGAAAAATCAAACGTATATCTGATTTCAACTCTAATAAAACGGCTGAGTTCCATTAACAATAATCTTGCGTATGTAACAGAACGGCTTGGTGAATTAGCGAAAAAGCCATCATTAAGCGGTTTCAAATTCTTTTCAGAAGAAGATGAAAGTAACCGTGAGTTTTTAGAAGGTAAAGTTCAGATAATGACCCTGCACAAGTCCAAAGGAGACGAATTTGACCTTGTCTTTTTGCCGGAAATGGCAGAAAAAAATCTTACTCTTGATTTCAAAGAAATAAAATTGAAGTCTTCCGATTTTATGGAAAACATCAAACGTTCCAATCCAGCTTACAAACCGAAAACCGAAGATGATTTAAAACAGGAACTTCTGGCAGAAAATCTCCGGCTTCTGTATGTGGCAATAACACGTGCTAAAAAAAGATTATACATAACTGTAAGTCGAAAAGCGGCTTCGTTCGGCAAAACTGTTGACCAGCAGCCGAGTTTGATTTTTGAAGAATTACTTGGAGGCGGCAATGAATAATTTTTCTCCTAATATGCTTAAAACTTTTAAAGAATGCCCTAAAAAGTACTATTATAAATATGTACAAAAAATTTCAGTACCGCAAAAATCTACACCTTTTGAAAAGGGTAAAAAAATTCACGCGCTTGCAAACTACTATCTTAGGGGCGATGATATCTCTAAGTTGGAAAAAACTCTTACTAAAGATGAGCTTTATATTTGGGAACTTTTGAAATCTAATGAATATTTTCAAAAAACTTATGTAAATTCAGAATATAATCTTTCCTGCAAAATTAAAGATTTTTGGGCAGGAGGCAGGCTTGATGCCCTTGTAAAAGACGGAAATCACTATTATATACTTGATTACAAAACAGGCTCCATCCCCAAAAATCCTGAGTTTGATTACCAGACAATGATATACCTCTTAGCAGCAGATAAATTTTTGACTGACTGTGAAATGCTTACATTTGTATATATTGATTTAAAAAATAATACAAATTATAAAATAGATTTGACTGATGAAAGAAAAAAACAATATGCAGACTTTATATGGCAAAGCTGTGAAAATATAAAAAAGGAAATCAACTTTATGCAAAATCAACAAAACTGCAAATATTGTGAGTATAACAAACTTTGCTGTTAAGTTTAGTCCTCAACAGCACATACATCCGGAATGTTTTTATACCTATTCCATGTTAATTCAGCTGTTGAGTTTCCATTCGGATCAGATTTCATAGCAGAAACAAGTTCGTCTATTTGAGCTCTGGTAAAATTGCATGAAAAAGTTTTGGTTCCATTATTCGTTGTAACTTTTTCAGAATAGGCACATTTGTTGTCCTTTATCCCATTACTCCAGCCCGTAATCTGTCTTGAAATACTTATATTGCCCTCATCTGATGTTAATATCAAGCTCTGTGAAGAAGGCAGGCAATGAAGAAATCTTACAACAAAGCCCTCATCGTACTTCTTTGTTTCAGCTGCAAATATCATAGCTGTAGAAAAAACTATAATTCCTGATGTTAATAAAATTTTCTTCATTATTACCTCCAAAATTATAATAACAAATTATAAGAATATATGCAACATAAAGAAAAGAGGTTCAATAATATTGAACCTCTTTTCCTGTTTAATTAATCAAACTACTTGATTTCTACTGTAGCGCCTGCAGCTTCAAGTTGTTTTTTGATAGCTTCAGCGTCTTCTTTTTTAACATTTTCTTTAACAGGTTTTGGAGCACCGTCAACTAAATCTTTAGCTTCTTTCAAGCCAAGACCTGTGATAGCGCGAACTTCTTTCAATACAGCGATTTTGTTAGCACCAGCTGATGCCAAAACTACTGTAACTTCTGAAGCTTCTTCTGCACCTGCTGCTTCGCCTGCTGCTGCAGGAGCTGCTGCTGCAACTGCTACAGGAGCTGCTGCTGATACGCCGAATTTTTCTTCCATAGCTTTTACTAATTCAGCTGCTTCTAATAATGTTAATTTTTCAATTGATTCTAAAATTGCTTCTATGCTCATTTTTTTCTCCTTTTATAATTCTTGAGTTCTGTACTTAGTTAATTTAAACATTATGTTATGCAACATATTTGTTTAAAAATGTTATGCTGCCTTTTGATCTCTGACAGCGGCCATAGCTCTTGTAAGTTGAGCCATAACTGCGTTGATTGAACCAACAATACCTGTAGCAGGAGAGTTGACACAACCAAGCATTTTTGCGTAAAGTTCTTCTTTTGAAGGAAGATTTGCCAATGCTTTTGTTTCTTCTTCTGTTAAAAGTTTTCCGTCTAAAGCTGCACCGATGATAACACCTTTTTTAGTATCTTTAATAAATTTAGATACTGCTTTTGCAGGGCTTACAGGATCATTGTAACCAAATGCAAGAGCAATCGGTCCTGTTAATTTTTCTGTAAGTATTTCATACGGAGTATCTTTAACAGCAATTTTTGCAAGAGTATTTTTTACAACTGTATAATCACCGCCGTCTTTTTGCAAAGCACGTCTTAAGCTTGTGATTTCTTCTACAGTATATCCTTTATACTCAGTAACAATAGCTACCTGGGCTTTTTCAATTTTTGATTTTAATGCATCTATCTTTTCTGATTTAAATGCTTTTGTTGCCATTTTTAGCTCCTTTGTTTTAATTTTATCGACCTGTAAAAACCAAAAAAGATTTTTTGGTTATAACCGCAAAATCTTACACAAGTTGATACTATTATATTTCGACTTCTGTAACCTCGGTCGGCGAATTTTAAAGACATTAGTCTGCCGGCGGTCTGCGGTTGTACAAATAATAATATTATAAAGATGATTTAATGTCAAATTAATGTAAAGATATGTTATCAATCAGCCGTACTGTGCCTATTTTGACAGCGATGAACACTCTTGTATTGTCATCAGCAGTCGTTTTTTCCTCCAGATTATTTTCATCACGAAATTCAAGATACTCAAGCTGATGGCGATTATTTAAATACGCATAGGCAGTTTCTGTTAAAGCTCTGACATCAGTTACACCTTTATCATAACAGGCTTTTATATTGAATAAAATTTTACTTAATGCAAGCGCATATTCTTTTTCTTCAGCTGATAAGTATTTATTTCTTGAGCTTAGTGCAAGTCCGGAATCTTCACGAACAATCGGACAAGGAATTATTTCAACCGGAATATTTAAATCTTTGACCATTTTTCTGATAATAATTAACTGCTGTGCATCTTTTTGTCCGAAAAATGCAAAATCCGGCTGAACAATGTTAAACAATTTATTAACAACTGTACATACACCATCAAAATGCCCGACGCGTGATTTGCCGCAAAGTTTATCGACATAAAAATACGGAGGAATAACATACGTAAGAAAATCATTTGATAAAATATGTCCCTCGCCGTACATTTCTTTAGGACTTGGTGCAAAAACAATATCAACACCTGAATCCTCACACAACTTGTTATCCTCATCAAGTGTCCGCGGATATTTATCTAAATCTTCACCGGGACAGAACTGAATAGGATTTACGAAAACAGAAACAACTGTTCTGTCACATTTTTCCACACTTTTGTCAATAAGACTTTTATGTCCTGCATGAAGTGCTCCCATTGTAGGCACCAGCCCGACTGTCAAACCCTCTTTTTTCCATTTTTTAATCTGCTCTCTTACTTCGGCTATAGTATGAACTAACATTTTACTCCTCTGTGTATATTCAACTGTTTTAATTCATCTTCGGATAATTTAAAAACTTCATCATCAGACGGAAACGCCCCGTGTTTCACATCATAATCATACTGCTTTGCACATTCTAAAATCAATGATTTAACGTCACCGTACCTGCGTGCAAATTTAGGCTTAAATTCGGAAAACTTTCCGAGCATATCATCAGACACCATAACCTGTGCAGAACAATATCTTCCGGCTCCGCATGAAATTGTCGGAACTCTAAGATTTTCTGTAATAAATTGTGCACTTTCTTCCGGAACCATTTCCAATACAATTGAAAATACTCCTGCTTCTTCAAGTTTTTTTGCCTGTTCTAAAATTGCAAGGGTCGCATCAAAAGATTTTCCCTGTATATTATACCCGCCGATTGTGTTCAAAAACTGCGGTGTAAAACCAATATGCCCCATAACAGGGACACCGCATTCAACACTGCGTTTAATAACATTCAAAATATGGTCATTACAGCCCTCAATTTTAACGGCATTTGCTCCATTTTTAAGCATATTGCAAACATTTGTCAGTGCAGAAGAGAGCTCAATATTATAACTCATAAACGGCATATCTGTGACAACCATTGCACGTTTTACACCTTTTGCAACTGCCTTTGTAAAAATTGTCATTTCTTCAACGCCTACCTGATTAGTTGTTTCGTATCCGAGAGCAACCATTGCAAGACTATCGCCGATTAATATTATGTCAATACCTGCTTCATCAAGATATTTAGCGGTTGAATAGTCATAGGCTGTTAAAACTGAAAATCTTTCATTAGTGTCTTTATATTTTTGTATGGTATTTACGCTGACTTTTTTAATCATTAGACGTTACATTCCTGTTTTTCGTCACATTCTATTGAAAAAGATGAACTGCCGTCACGCTGTACTTTTTTAAACCAGTAAAAAATAGCTCTGGCTACACGATGCGAACTGTGTCTTACCAGTCCTTCCCGGCTGTCTTCTATTAATTTTTTTGAACAGAGGCTTACACCTAACTTTTTCAGATTAGTATGATCTAGTCTTACAGGGAATGAACCGGCAAGCTGATATTTTTCAGCTAAATTTTTCGGAAGATAATCATTTACAAGAACAGCATCAATAATTTTTTTGCTGTTTGCATGCTGCATAAGGGCTTTGACATGATCGGATACAGCATAACCATCTGTCTCCCCTGGCTGCGTCATAATATTACATACATATATTTTTTTAGCCTTTGACTTTGCAATTTCCTGAGCAATTTCCTCAACAAGCAGATTAGGAATTACGCTGGTATATAAACTTCCTGGACCCAATATAATCAATTCAGCGTCTTTTATTGCGGCAATCACATCTTCTAAGGCTTTGCAATTTTTAGGGTCAGTATAAAGCCTTTTTATTCTGCCATGAGCTTCGGGAATATTAGACTCACCGTTAATAATTCTTCCGTCTTCCATTTCGGCTACAAGCTTCATATCATCTAATGTAGAAGGTAAAACACGCCCCCTTATTGACAAAACATTTGAAGATTCTTTTACAGCGCGAACCATATCACCTGTAATAGAACAAAGCGCAGTTAAGAATAAATTTCCAAAACTGTGACCTTCCAAACCTTCGCCTGTTTTAAACCTGTATTGAAAAAGCTTGGTAACCAAATCCTCATCATCGGCTAATGCCGCAATACAGTTTCTTATATCACCAGGGGGCAGAATACCCATTTCTTCGCGAAGACGGCCGGAACTCCCGCCGTCATCGCCAACCGTAACAACAGCAGTTATGTTATTGGTTATATGTTTTATTCCTTTTAAAAGCATTGAAAGTCCTGTACCGCCGCCAACTGCAACAATCTTAGGACCTCTGTTAAGTTTTCTTCTTCTATATAAATTTTCGAGTAATGAGTTATTGTCTTTACCGTTTCCTAAATCCAGAATAGACAAATTTGTCTTTTGCCAGCCTTTGAAAAATATAGCTGCTCCAAACATACAAATTGCAAAAGCAAGCCACTCGGTAGAAACCGTATTTGCAATTCTTCTGATAAATTCCATTGTATAAAAGATAGGTCTGATATCAATTAAAATCAAAATACCTATAGTAATTAATATTGCACCAAATAATATAAGGGCAAACCATCTTTTTACCTGCAGTCCGGGGATAAGCCACCCTGCATCTTTTGGTATTCTTACTTTATTTTTAAAATTATTCATTATTTTCCTTTTCTATTCTACCCAGCCTGATGCATAAGCATTTTTATAATTAACAGGAACAGGGGTAATTATTTCCCTAGCTTGAGTTATCAATTCCAATGCATTAGGAATTCTGTTTGTAAAGTGAATTGTATCTGCTTGAACAATAGTTTTACCGCACTCATTATTCATAACCTGAGAGTTATTGAGCAGTTCTTTCAAACGTCCGATTGAAACATTTGTGTTTATTATATCAGCAGCTGAAAAATCAACTGTTCCATCTACATTATATGACTTTTCAAGACTTATTTCATGTGCAACCGGTATATTTACATATTCACCGACTTTTTCGGTTACATCACCTGACGCTCCATAATAAACGAGCCAGTCTGAACATTTTTTTACTGCATTTGCCACTGTTGAAGCAAAATGGAAGTCCTGCGCGGCCATAACATACATAGCCCCATGCGGTCTTACATGTTCAATTTCAAGCCCCAATGACTTTGCAAATGACATAATTGCACCCACCTGATATACAACAAGTGCATCAATTTCGTCATCAGACAAATCCATTGGTCTATAGCCAAATCCTTGGATATCATCAAATCCGATGTGCGCACCTACTACAATATTTTTTTCTTTAGCTTTTAACAGTGCTTCTTTTATACTCATAGGGTCACCGGCATGAAAGCCGCAAGATATATTTACAGAACTTACATAATCTAATAATTGATATTCAGAACTGTTTTTATATATACCGAAACTTTGTGCCAAGTCGCAGTTAAAATCTATATTTTTTATTTGTTTTCTCTCTAGTGTTTCCTGCATCATCATTTCCTCTTTGAAATAATTATACAACATAAACACTATAATAGCATATCTTTATATAATATTAATTTACAAAGGGGAAATATATGGTAAGATTATTGCATAATTATATAATTATATACATTGAAAGGTAAATTATATGGCTGTAGTTAGAAAATTAATGCGAAATGGGAATGGCTGGGCTTTAACAATAAACTCAACAATATTGGGTTTTCTTGATGTAAATCCAGAAGAAGACATGGTTCAGTATACTATGGAAAAAGACAAACTTATTATTACTAAAAGTGATAAAAAAATTATAAAAGAAAAATAGCATTAAAAAAAGCACCCTTTCGGGTGCTTTTAAAATTTTAGGCTTACTTTGCTAATTTATTTACTGCAAGTGTTAATCTTGATTTTTTTCTTGCTGCTGTATTTTTGTGTAAAATTCCTTTTGATACAGCTTTATCGCATAATTGATAAGCTTTTGACATAGCTTTGTTTAAAGCTTCTTTGTCTTCACCTTTTGCAAGTTCTAACACTTTTTTAACCGCTGTTTTGATAGAAGTTTTGAATGCTACGTTTCTTACTCTGTTTTTTTCAGCGATTAATACTCTTTTCTTAGCAGATTTAATATTTGCCATTTTAATTTACCTTTCCTATGAATTGCGGCACTTAATGACGGTGCCTGTACTCGTTGAGGATGTGAGTAATTCTTATTTTTAAACAAAAAAACTTTATTTGCAAGTGTTTAAAAAACAATATATTAATATTTGTAAAATTATTCAAAAGAACTAATTCTTTAGTGTTATATTTTATAAACATTTGTGCTATATATATAATATATAATATTGGGTTATAGTAAATAATAACTCAGAGAAACGGAGGCATAAATGTCAGTAGGGCAATTTGTATTTATGTTACACAGCCATCTTCCTTATTACAGAAAAGCCGGTATGTGGCCTTTCGGGGAAGAAAACCTTTACGAATGTATGGCAGAAACATATATTCCGCTTTTAAATGCTATTTCAGAATTGTATGATGAAGGCATTAAAGCCAAGTTAACAGTCGGTATTACTCCAATATTAGCCGAGCAGTTGAATGATGAACACTTAAAGCACGGGTTTGTAAAATACCTTGATTCAAGAATCGAAAAAGTTGCAAAAGATTTGGAAAGATATCCGGATCCTAAAGTTGCACACTCACAGCATTTAAAATATCTGGCGAAATATTACTTTGACTGGTTTAACCATATTAAAGACTCTTTTATTAATAAATATGGCATGAATCTAATTGAAGCTTTCAAAAAGTATCAGGATTTAGGCTGTATAGAAATAACAACATCTGGTGCAACACATGGTTTTTCTCCATTACTTGCAACAGATAATAACCTGAATGCTCAATTCAAAGTTGGTTCTGATACAACAAAGAGACTATTCGGTAAAAAAGCTAAAGGATGCTGGCTGCCTGAATGCGCCTACAGGCAAGGTTATGAATATGTAGGGAAAGACGGTAAAAAACACTGGCGTCCGGCAATTGAAGTAACATTGCAAAATAATGACATTGAATACTTCTTTACAGAATCACATGTTATAGAAGGCGGAAATTCAATAGGCAACAGACGTGTGATAGGTGTATACGGAAACATCGAGTATATTCCTTTACCTGAACGTGCAGCAACAGGATATGACACATATTCAGCATACTGGCTTCCTGATGCTCAAGTTGCTGTTATGGGAAGAAATGACAGAGCCGGTTATCAGGTTTGGTCTGCTGCTGATGGATATCCGGGTGACGGCTGCTTCCGTGAATTTCACAGAAAAGATGATAAATCCGGTATGCACTACTGGAGAATAACATCCCCAACAACTGATTTGGGTGACAAAATGCTTTATGATCCGGTATTAGCATTAAATAAAATAAATGAAAACTCTGACCATTACACAACATTAATTTACCACTTGCTTAATGATTACAAAATGGCTCACAACGGTAAAGAAGGTCTTGTAATGGTATCATTTGATACTGAATTATTCGGGCACTGGTGGTTTGAGGGTGTTGAATTTATTAAACAGGTAATCAAAAAATTCAACCAGTATTTACCGGAAGTTGAAAGAATGACTGCCGGCGAATATATTCATGCACATCCTCCGACAGAAGCAATACAAATTCCTGAAAGTTCATGGGGCCAAGGCGGACATTTTTATGTTTGGAATAACCACTTAACAGAATGGATGTGGCCGATTATACATTCTTGTGAAAAACGGGCAACTGCAATTGCAGAAAAGTATGAAACAATCCCTGAAGATAAATTGCTTCATAGAGCTTTAAACCAAATGGCAAGAGAAAATCTTCTGCTTCAAAGTTCTGACTGGCCATTCCTAATAACAACATGGCAGGCAAAGGATTATGCAACAGACAGGTTTAGAGAACATGTTGACAGATTTGAAAAGATCTGCGATATGATTGAAAGCGGTAATATTAATGAAGATGAGCTCAGACAAATAGAAAGCATTGATAACTGCTTCCCTGAAATTGATTATAGAGTTTATTTGCCGATTGAAGAAGGAGTAATTCCTCAGCAGGCTAAAAAACTCGCTCCGTTATATAATTAATAGAACAAACATATAAAAATCCGGCAAGGCAAAAAATGTCTGCCGGATTTTTATTATGCAATTGTCATAAAACCTTTTTTCTGAATAAATTGAGGAAATGTTTCACGTATATATTCTAGTGTCTTAGGAGATATTTTCAGGGTTGGGGCGTGTTACAAAACCCAATTGCTCATATTTTTCTCCAAGTCCTAAATATCTGGAAAATTCTGAATTATACCTAACAACCGCATTATGTCCATAATCAGCAAATCCAAGCCATGGATCAATAATTATCAAATTTTTCAAATCTTTATTTTTATAAAAGATTGTATATTTTTCAAGATGAGGCTTAACAATTAAAACTGCGTGATCCAATGATTTAAGCCCATGAGTCATTATAGTTGCATTTACAGCGTCTACATTATTTGCTTTAAGAACAAGCTGAGCCAATTTTGTATAATCAGCACAATTTATATTTTTATACTTTTTCATATTTTGAAGAAACCGTTTATAGAACTCCATAGTTTCTTCTGAATCATAAAATTTCCATGCATCATCACGAATACATCGATTTTGGTGAATTTTATAATTATAATAATTAATAAATCTGTTATCAGCTTCAGCACATTTAAAAGCGGGAATACGCGTCCCGGATATAGCAGGAAACTCTTTTGAAATAATTCTGCAAACTTTATCAGCATCTTTTAACAGCTTGCTTTTTACAGCAGAACCAAACAAATTTGAAACACAACCAACATTCATAATATATATAAAACATCAAAATGAAAAAAATTGCTTAAAACTATTGCAAAA
Organism: Candidatus Gastranaerophilales bacterium; assembly: GCA_947857085.1. Classification (GTDB taxonomy): domain Bacteria; phylum Cyanobacteriota; class Vampirovibrionia; order Gastranaerophilales; family Gastranaerophilaceae; genus SIG32. The sequence continues at coordinate 38,067 of CANUDF010000002.1, forward strand.
AAAAATTCAGCATTTTATAATAAGATATGTCGAAAGACAAAAGTGTATGGGAGCGTAGCTCAGTTGGTTAGAGCGCATGCCTGTCACGCATGAGGTCGCGAGTTCGAGCCTCGTCGTTCCCGCCATTTTAAGAGGGTTTAAAACCCTCTTTTTTAATGCAAAAATACTGTGTGTAAAAGTTTCATCAAAAATATCTTAGATGAAACTATTATCATATCAGACAATTAAATTTTTACAAATAATATTTAAAATTCAAATATGAATATCTTTGTAATTAACGGACACAAATATTACCCTTTTGCGCAAGGCAGATTAAATAAAACATTATTCAATAAAATTGTTGAAGTTCTTAAACCCTATGTTAATATCGAAACAACCATTATTGAAGAAGGATATGAACTGCAAGAAGAGATTGAAAAATTTCATCGGGCGGATATTATTATTTTTCAATCACCTGTATACTGGTATTCAGTACCGGCCTTGTTTAAAGAATATTTCGACACGGTATACACTATTGGCAATTTTGCAAGACCATCTGATAAATATGGATTTGGTGGGATTTTTAAAGATAAAAAATATATGTACTCTATGACATTAGGCGCACCGGAAACTGCATATACTGCATCAGAAAATTTTTTCGACGAACGTTGTCCGGATGAAGTTTTTATCGGATTACATAAAATTCAGCAATATTGCGGAATTAAAAAAATTAAAAGTTTTTATGTTTTTAATGCAAGCCGCAATCCGAATATTCCGGAAATTCTTACCAGATTAGAAAATCATCTGAAAGAAAACATACTTTTACCAAACAATCTCATCTAAATCAGAAACTTCAACCTTGGCAAATATCTGATTAAATATCTCCTTCGGGTTCGTTAAAATTTTCTTTAGTTGCGGTGTAATCAAATAATTACCTATTACCCACTCATCAGATATAGAGGAATATGCTACGTTATTTTCATATGGTCCGCCCTTAAATTGTGAAAATGGAATTTTATTTTTATTCATAAAGTTTACAAATTTATCAAACAACTTTGTACTGTCAGGGCTGTCAAAGTTATCTGGTTTAGAACCCAGTATAAATCCTTGTAAGTTTTCACTGAATGGAATTTTTCTTTTAATAAAATCGACTATTGTAGAAAAATTATTGTTATCAGGATTTGTCGGACATATATGAGTCATTAACACCTGTTTCCCATCAGTTAACCCGCAAACTGTACAGTCAAATACATCAGAAGTATACGCCCTATCAGCTAAAACACTTTCCTTTATTGTCCATGGAGCTTTTACAAACTTTTTTTCTCCAAAGCCCGATACTATTTGGCGGAATTCATTTGGAGATACCATTCTTATTCTGGATGTAAATGATATATTTTCCATACCAATATAAAACTACCGGACAAAAAAAATTGCTACAAAATAAAAAGCGGCATACGCCGCTTATATTCCTATATCCTTATCCTATATTTCCAACAAACTTTTATGCTATAAAATTTGTTCCAAATCTGTTTGCACCATGAAAAAATGACTGACGCATTAATTCTGTCAAAGATTTTCTTATTATGAGTTTTTCATTCAACTTAACATCTTTTATTGCATCAGATGTTGTTTTATATGTATCAGAAACTGCATTAGAAAATAACAGCATAGTCGCCATAACTTTACCTCTCTCTTATAAAATCACTTTATTTGTCTCTCGTACTTATATAAAAAATTCTTATAAAAATTTATTGACTTTTTATATTCACTTTATATAAAATTTGTTACATTACTTTACAAAATAAAATTAAAGTTTTTTACAAACTAAACCGATAAATAATTTGTATATAAGGAGAGTTATATGGAAATACAAAAACTAAACGCCAATATCAAGTGGCAGCAGCTAACAGCACAGGAAATTCTTAAATATCAAAAAGAAGGTGAAGAAGTTCCCAACGAATATCAGAAGTGGGCAGCAGCCATAAGTTCTGTACTAGATGTAAGTGATGAAGTAACGTACGAAATGACAAATGGCGAAACAGATATTGCAGCTTTAGAAGAAACACTTGGTAGAGATATTTTAAAAACTGATATCCAGCCTGCAGATGAAACCGAAAATAATATTGGTAAAGAAAACGAAGACACTGAGGACGAAGCAACTCCGGTAATTGCACAGGAAGAAGCTTCTACACCGGAAAAAACACAAGCAGGACAGCAAGAAATAACACTTGCTGATGAAGCAATTACAACTGATCCGAATGAAATATTAAAACGCAAGCAAAGACGCGGCGCTCCTCCGCTATCTTAAGCTTTGAACAGCCTTTTGAATATCGTCGGAATTATAAATATAATTTCCGGCAACAAGCGAATTTGCACCGAAATCGGTGCAAATTTTTGCTGTTTCCGAATTAATTCCGCCGTCAACCTGTATAATTAATTCAGGATGTGCATGTTTTCTAATAACAGGAATTTTTTCGGCACAATCATACATAAAACTTTGTCCGCCAAAGCCGGGCTCAACAGTCATTACAAGTATTAAATCAAGAAGCGGCAAAAACTCTAATACCTTTTCAGGCGGAGTCATTGGCTTTATTGACATGCCGGCTTTTACACCAAATGCTTTAATCAAAGATACAACAGCTTTGACATCATTTGCCGCTTCATAATGAAACGTAAGAATATCTGCACCTGCGTCAGCAAATGATTTAATATATTTTTCAGGATTTTCTATCATTAAATGAACATCTAAAGGTATTTTAGCCGCTTTTTTAATAGATTTTACAACCGGAACTCCAATCGTAATATTAGGAACAAAATGACCGTCCATTACATCTACATGAAGCCAATCAGCTCCGGCTTGTTCTACTCGTTTGATATCAAGCTCTAAGTTTGCAAAATCTGCTGATAAGATTGATGGCGAAATAATTATTTTTGGCATTTTGTTATCCCCAACTTCTGACAAGCCTCATAGGCACATTTCTGCTCGGCTTCTTTTTTAGATTTGCCTGCCCCTTGCGCTATACATTCGTTTTCATACCAGACTTCAACTTCAAACGTCTTGTTATGAGCAGGTCCTGTTTCGTTTACTATACGATACTCAGGAACAGTTTTAGTTCTGCCTTGAGTATACTCCTGTAAAAGCGCCTTTGCATTAAATTTTTCAAAATTTTTATCTACATCTTCAATGTAAGGGGTAAAAATCTCTTTGATAAATTCAATAAGTTCCGGAAATTTACCATCCAGATAATATGCACCTAAAATTGCTTCAAACGAACAGGCGCAAACAGATTCAAGTTTACGGCAGCCCTGTTTTTCTTCATGACGGCCTAAAATTATCAAATCTGCCAGACCAAGCTTTTCTGAAATTTCAAAAAGCGCTGCATCTGACACAACTATTGAGCGAATTTTTGATAGATTTCCTTCAGGATAATCAGGATATTTTTTATACAGAATATCTGATATTGCCAGTTTCAATACTGCATCACCTAGGAATTCAAGTCTTTCATAACTTAATGCATAATCGAGCTCGTGCTCTTTTGTATATGACGGGTGGGTAAGAGCCTGCCTGAAAATAGTTTCATTTTCTATGCTTATATTAAAAATCTCAGATAATTTCTTCATTAAAATAAACCTTTAAATAATAAAATTATATTATTAGTTAGGTCTTGAGAGAATACGAAGTATTTACAGAAATAATACATTACAGGGATTGTAAAAATATAACTGTCACATCTGTCTAAGAAGCCGCCATGCCCCGGAAGACTGTCACCAGAATCTTTAACCCCCGCATCACGTTTAATTAAAGATTCACTCAAATCTCCAATTTGAGCAAACACGGTACAGAGCACCCCTGCGGCAAGAGCTAAATACCAGGCAAGACTGATATACCAGCCTATTACCATCGCACCGATAACCGCACAAACAGCACCTCCTACAGCCCCCTCTATTGTTTTATTAGGACTAATCACCGGAGCTAGTTTATGCCTGCCCAAATGTCTACCCGCATAATAACATCCTGTATCTGTCAACAACACAGCCACAAACATCATAACAACAAATGCCAGACCGTCATGAAAATTTGTACTTTCTAAATTTCTCAGAAAAAGCAAGTGCAAAGGAAACCAGCCGCAATAAACCATACCCAGCAATGTAGTTGCAACATTTGCAATATATGGCTGACGTCCTCTGAACAATACCCACATAAATGCACCTATTGCGCAAACTGTCAAAGCAAAAGCTACTAGATCAAACCGTTGAAAATAAGCAATAACAGCAAGTAAGGCTTCAGCTATATAAATCATTTTAAGGCTGGGATAAAATCCTTTGTGATTTAATATTTTTACATATTCCCTTGAAGCAAAATAGAGAATAAATAAGAGCATTGCAAGAAGAGCAAGTTTACCTTCAATAATACAGCCCATTGCCGCAGTTCCCATTATTAAACCTGTAAGCATTCTTGTAGCGTTCTTATTTAACCCTTTAATTTCTGTCATTATACAGTCATAACCTCTTTTTCTTTAGCTGTAACATTTGTATCTACAAGACCTGTATATTTGTCTGTCAGCTTTTGAATTTTGTCTTGATTATCTTTTACCATGTCTTCAGGAAGATTATCCGACTTTTCGAGTTTTTTCAAATCATCTGTCATATCTCTGCGAACATTTCTGATAGCTACTTTAGCATCTTCTCCAAGTTTTTTTACATCTTTAACAATTTCGCGTCTTCTTTCTTCCGTTAAAGGCGGGAATGTTAATCTTATACAAATACCGTCACTGTTCGGCGTAATCCCTATTTCAGCTTTAATAATTGCTTTTTCAATATCTTTAAGAATTGATTTATCATAAGGTGATATAACAAGTGTAGTACCGTCTTGAACTGTAACCTGCGACATTTGTCTCAACGGAGTCGGAACTCCGTAATATTCAACAAGAACTTTATCAAGTATTCCCGGATTAGCTCGTCCTGAACGGATTGACCCAAATTCGCGATGAAGCTGTGCAATAGCTTTTTCCATTTTTTCTTCACCAAATAAAAATAATTCTTCTAATGCCTCTGACATATTTTACCTCTTTCAATTAATAAATGTTCCTATATCTTTACCGTTAAGAATATCTACTATACCATCTTCCGCTTCAAAATCAAATACGACAATAGGTATATTGTTTTGTTTACATAATGCACAAGCAGCTGTATCCATAACTTTCAATCCGTTTTTAATAATATCATCATATGTAATATTATCCAGCTTTTCGGCTTTCGGATTAGTATTCGGGTCATCAGTATAAACGCCGTCCACACCATTTTTTGCCATCAGCATAGCCTCTGCATTAATTTCTGAGGCACGAAGTGCAGCCGCTGTATCCGTTGTAAAGAACGGATTTCCGGTTCCTGCCGCAAATATGACAACCCGTCCTTTTTCCAGATGTCTTATAGCTCTGTGTCTTATATATGGTTCGGCAATTTGATTCATAGCAATTGCACTCTGTACCCGGCATGGCACATTCATCTGATTGAGTGCACTTTGAATTGCTATAGCATTCATGACTGTCGCCAGCATTCCGACGTAATCTCCTGAAGCCTGGTCCATGCCAAGCTTTGCACTGTTTTTCATTCCGCGAAATATATTACCGCCGCCTACGACAACGGCAATTTGAGCCCCCATATCAAGCGCTTTTTTAATCTCTGCGGCAATCATTTTAACAGGTTCCTGATCTATACCGAATTGTTGTGTACCTAAAAGTGCTTCCCCGCTAATTTTCAACAAAATCCGTTTATATCTCATATCTTCTTCTCCACAGGATACTATCTTTACTTAATAATAGCCTAAAAGAGCAAGTTTGTAAAGAGATTTATTATTCTTTGCAGGAATGTTTACCTTTCCAGGATAATTCTCCGGGACATTTGAAATAATCCATATTATTATTAAAAATTACCCAGGCCGCACAAGTATACATGTTGTTACCGTTACTAAAATTCGGATAAGGATTTTTATTTAAAGGATTACAAGCGTCTTCAAATGTCATGTAATCTCCGTCTCTGCCGGCTGGCAAGACTCCTTTATTAGTCACATAAAACATAAAACTATCTTTACCATTTACATAAGTTGATGCCAATGGATTAGTTCTAACTATAATTTCTCCGCAGGTGTCAGGTTCACCCGTTGCAAAACTATACATGCATTTAGAATTCCATATACGAAATATAAGAGAAGTACCGTTATTTAAACGAAAAGCAGCTACATACTTGGCCTCGTTTAACGAGTTTTCAGCACCAATACAATTTTCTTTTACATATTCTAGAGACTTTCCTACGCAATCTTTGGAAATTTTAAGATACGGTTTAAAAAAATTAGCAAGTTTAGCATGGGCATTTTCATCATACATATCAATCCCAAAAGTCTGGTTTGAAATGCTCCCGTTTTCATTATACGCAAACTGATATGCCTGTGAGAGCATACTGTATGTTTGTTTTAATTTAGTAATTATAACACGTTCCTGATAATCAGATATTAACGTTGGAATAGTTAATACAGCCACTATACCAATAATTGCCAGAGTGATAAGAACCTCTGCAAGTGTAAATGCGGCTTTTTTAACGCGTCGGTAATGCGATTGCGACGCTCCCGTTGGTCGCTCGCAATGACATGATAAAGTTGACCATTGTCCTATGTGGTGTCGTGCCTTTGGCACCTCGCAATGACGTTCTTTGTCATCACGAGCAAACGTAGTTTGCGTAGTGATCGCATTGTCGTCGGAATTTGACAATGATGCGATTGCGACGTCGGACATACGTCCTCCTCGCAATGACATAATGAGGTCGAAACCCTCTTCTTTTCTACTTAGAGGAGACGCCCCCCCCCGACTCTTGCGTTTAATAAATTTTTCATGATTTTATCCTCCTTTTCAAATTATCCTTAATAATTTTATTTATGCAACCTTGCGGTAATTTAGCCAGTATTTCAGCAATCTTAGCATCTAAGCCTACTGTATAAGACGGTTTAGGATTATTTGAAGCATCAATTTCGGCTATTAGTTTCACAACTTTTTCTACATCAAGCCCGTTTGTCTGATTTTTTGCTGCATTTTTCACCATAAACCGCATTTCTTTTTCAAATCCGCGGGGATTATCTATACTGTCCTTATTGTTGTCAATAGATTTTTGCCATAAAGGTGTTGCAATAACGCCGGGTTTTACCGAAACAATTTTTATATTTCTTTTAGTTTCCAATAACATTGAATTAAATAAAATATCCAATGCTCTTTTTGAAGCACAGTAAGGAGCAACAAAAGGAAATATCCCGAAACTTGACATTGAGCTTATGTTAATAATTTTGCCGTTATCCAGCAAATCCAAAAGTCTTTGCGAAAAATCCAGATGAGCAAATGTATTTACTTCAAATTGCTCACGAATTCTGCTTACGTCTATATCTTCAACAGCACCTGCAACAACACAGCCTGCAACATTTATCAAAGTATCTATCTTATCCGTTTGAGAAACAATAAAATCAGCAGCTTCGCATATTGAGGCAGAGTCAGTTAAATTTATATAAAACGGGATAACTCCGAGACTTTTTAATTCCTCAAGAAATTTTCCATTCCTGTAACCTGCAAAAACTCTGTTATCCTTTGCAAAATGTTTTGTAAGCTCTTTACCTATACCTGAAGTTGAGCCTGTTATTACAATAGTTTTCATTAATTATTCCTCTATGTTGCAAGATATGAACCGAATAATGGCAGATATAATGCTAAAGCAAGTATAAGAACAATACTTCCTATTACAATCAACATTATAGGCTCAATCATTTTTGTCATAACATCAATAATTGCATCAAGTTTTTTATCTATAAAGTTTGTAGCTTGCAAAAGCATATCACCCAAACGACCTGATTGTTCACCTGTTGCTATCATAAATAAAATCATCTTGGGCATTACACGAGTAGATCTTAAAGCTGAGGATAAATGCTGCCCCTGCTGAACTTTACTTGTTGCAGCTTCAATCCTTGTTTTAAGTGTATGGTTAGTCAATGTCAAATTTGATAGATATAAACATTCAATAATCGGAACACCAGCGTCATAAGCAACCTGCAATACCGCAATAAAGTTTGAAAAATTTGAAAATTGTATCAAATCAGAAAGAATAGGAATATTTAAGACATATTCATCAATCTTTCTTTTACTAGGCTGCCATTTGAATAAGAACATAATAACACCTACAACCGAACCTAAAATTAAAGGCACAAGATACCAGTATGTTTTAAGGAAAACACCTATATCCATTAATTTGGCAGTAATCCATGGAAGTTCTTTTCCCATAGTATCAAACATATCTTTAAATACAGGGAATACAAACATTAACATGATTAAAACGATTAGAACAGCAAGCACAATTACGAAAATCGGATACATAAGAGTACCTATAACTTTACTTTTAATTGCAGCCTGTTTATTTAACAATTCAAGTAAACGTTCCAGAGTTTTTTCCAATTCACCGGAATCTTCCCCGGCTTTACACAAACCTATATATATTTGTCCGAATTGTTCCGGATATCTTGCAATAGTATCAGCAAAAGTTCCGCCGTTCATAATCTGTCTTCTTAATTCCTGTGCAACCAGTCTGATTTTCAACTTTGCGGCATCGTTTTCTATAAACAATAAGGATTCAATAATCGGAATACCTGACTGTGCCAGAATTTGTAATGTTGATGTAAAATCAATTTTTTCCTGAAGCCCCAGCTTTGTTACTTTACCTTTTTTAGCATTTTTATCCGCATCTTTGCCGTCAGCTGCTGTCTTTGCACGTTCTTCTTCAACTTTTGTAGGAATAAATCCCAATTTGCGGATATTTTCTCTCGCCTCACGCGGATTTGCAGCTTCAATTTTACCTTTTACTATTTCTTTGTTATTTTTTAATGCTGTGTAATTAAATATTGTCATTTCTTACCTGCTATTCGTTAACAATACCAAGAACTCTTACAAATTCTTCTATTGTTGTTTCTCCGTTTATAATATGATTTAAACATGCCTGATTAAGAGTCACCATACCGTTTGCTACTGCGGATTCTTCAATTTCCAAATCATGTGCTCCTTGCGCAACAAGCTTTTTAATTTCTTTTGTTATCTGCATGATTTCATATACGCCTAATCTGCCTTTATAGCCTGTAAAGTCACACTTGTTACAGCCTTTTGCTCTGTAAATAGGCGTTTTCATAAGTTTTTGAATTGCATCTTCTCCCGAAACAACCTGCCTTGCTTCGTCATAAGATGGGAAATACTGCTCTTTACAATCAGGACACAATGATCTTACGAGACGCTGTGCAATTACACCTGATAAAGTAGAAGAAACAAGGTAATCTTTTGCCCCCATTTCAATCAAACGCGTAACAGTTGCAGCAGCCGAGTTTGTGTGAACCGTACTTAATACAAGGTGGCCTGTTAACGCTGCTGAAATCGCGATTTCCAGAGTTTCATAGTCACGAATTTCACCGACAAGGATTATATCAGGGTCTTGTCTTAAAATTGCCCTCATGCAAGATGCAAATGTAATACCTGCCTTTGGATTAACCTGTGACTGATTAATACCTTCCAACTTAATTTCTATCGGGTCTTCAATCGTCGTAATATTTACATGCTCGTCATTCAAACTTTTTAAGACAGAATAAAGTGTTGTTGTTTTACCGGAACCGGTAGGGCCTGATGTCAAGATAATACCGTTTGGACAGCTGACCATATCCTTAATTTTGGATAAGTCGCTGTCAGATGCACCGACAAGCATAATTTTTCTGTCTTCTGCCTTTAAGCTGACAGCAGGTGCAAGAACACGTATTACCATTTTTTCTTTACCTGATACTGACAGTGTATTTATACGGAAGTCATAGGATTGCTTTTTATATTTAATAGAAAAAGTACCGTCCTGCGGACGTCTGTGTTCAGCAATATTCATTCTTGACATAACTTTAAAACGTGCTATTACAGAAGATTCGACTTTTGCCGGTATTTCTAAAACTTTTTGAAGCATTCCGTCTTTTCTATACCTTACTATATAACCGTTAAGACGTGGTTCAATATGAATATCCGAAACTTTATTATCAATAGCATTTGTTATAATCTGGTTTACAAACTTTGCAACAGACCCCGTAGAATCTCTTAGTTCCGCATCAACCTGTTCCCACAAGCTTTCTTCAACTTCAATATCAGCAGCTTCAGTCTCAATCTGCTGGATTATCTTCTGAGTTTCTTTCTTTTGTGCACTGAAAAACATTTCCAGAGAGCTTTCAAACTCATAATGAGTCATCAAAAGCTGTTTTGGATTTTGTCCGGTCAGATAAATTATTTCTTTTAATACATCAGGTTTTACTGGACTAACAACACCTAAAGTCAATGTTTTTCCGTCTGATGAAATAGGAATTACTTTATTAGCTTTAATAAAATCTTCAGGCAGTATATTAATGAACTTGTCCTGCTTTGCAAGCTGTTCATTACTTACCATGTCAAACCCTGTTTGTAGATGAAGTATTGATTTTAACTGTTCAAGTGAAATAAACCCTAGCTTAAATAAGGTTGAACCTATCGGCATTTTCTGCCGTTTACTTTCAGCCAGTGCCTGCAATAATTGAACATCAGTTATATACCCTTTTTGAATAAGAAGTTCACCGAGTTTAATCTGTTTTTCTTCATGTCCTTCATAAATTGAAGACGCAGGGTCTTTTTTAAGGCTGTAAATCAGCTCATCCAAATCCGCATCCGGAACCTGAATGAATTTAATCTGGTAGGGAAAATATTCTTTTAAAAGTTTATTAATAGTATCTTTGTCTGAAGATGAATTTACAGCAACAAATAAAAACTTGTCTTTCACACTAATAGGAACAAATTTATTTTGTTCCATTAGTGTGTCCTCTATATGATTAAGTATTTCTTTGTTAACACTATTTTTTAATCTGTTTAGTAATTCATTCATTGTTCAATTAAGGTTTTTTATAGAGTGTCCTCATTTCTCATTGGCTCATCGTCGTTAATAATTTTCGGGGTCAGCATAATGAGCATTTCTTCTTTATTTTTAGAAGTTACAGTTGTTCTAAAGAACATGCCTATGCCCGGAATATCGCCCAAGAACGGAATTTTTTGAACTGTTTTCTGTTCATCTTCTCTGATCATACCTCCTATGATTAGAGTTTCACCGTCTTTTATCCGTACATTTTTAAGCTCAAGATTTCTTCTTTGAAGTAATGTTGCCTGAATATCGGTAATGCTCGGATCTTCTTCGTTTGGCGAAGTTACCTGGCTGCTTATTGTTGCATATTCAGGAGTTATATTTAAAGTAACATATCCATCAGGACTTATAAAAGGTGTAATACTTACTTTTATACCGTTATCATCGCCGATTTCATAAGTTCTTTGAACAGCGCCTGTCAAAGAAGATGATACCACTTGAGACGTTACTGTTTTTACATAATCTGATGTAAGGTCTATAACTGATTCTTGTCCGTTTGTTATTAAAATACGCGGATTTGCAACTACACGACCTTTTCTGTTTTCTAATATATAGTTGATTGTATATGTCAAAGCAGAAGGACCCGTATATTTTGTAACATCATATGATGGCTCTTGACCCGGGCTTTCTATATGCGGATATCTATTGCCATGAACGAATATTGGATAATTAGGATTTGTACTTGTAGAACCTGCTGCATAATTGAAAGAAAAGTTTTTGCTCAAGTACTGCCAAGTATTTGCAAGTGTTTTACTTCCTGCTTCACTAAGTTCTATAATAGAAACTTCCAAATATGCCTGAGGCTGCTTTCTATCATTTTGAGCAATAAATTCTTTAATCATTTCTACCTGTTGTTCGGAACCACCCATTATGCCAATTGTTCCTTGCTGTGTAAAAAATGAAATTGCAAGACTTTGAAGCGGTAAAGGCGCAAGGGTTCCGGAACTGTTTGCAGTAATAGTACAAGCTACTTCACCGCCGCCTAATTCTACATCGTCACCGCTGCCGCTAGAACTTGCACCGCCGGTCATAACACCTTTAATTCCGGCCGCACCACCGGTAGAACGACCTTTACCACCGCCTCCGGAACTTGAAGATGTTGAAGGCAGCAACATATCGCATACAAGCTCCGCCATTTGTTCCGGAGTTGTATGACTTACTTTTATAGAAGTTGAAAGTGGTTTTTTATCAAATTTTTCTACTACTTTTCTGGCAATAGCCACATCATTTTTTGTTCCAAAAACAAGAAGTTCATTTGTCATTGGATTTGTAGTAACAATTTCAGAACTTGATAAACCAGGCTTTTTCATTGAAAAAATATTTTTATTTAAAAATTCAGCCATAGCAGAAGCATCTATGTATTTGACTGGAATTAATGTTATTTCTTGTTTTGCAGCACTTACTTCAGTTCCTGATGAAGAAATAACCAAAGTGTTTCCGTCAATTACATATGTAAGACCTGCTATACTCAATACTAAGTCAAAAGCAGAATTCAAAGGCACATCAACCAAATCCAGTGTAACATTACCTGATACGCCGGAATCAAATATTATGTTCATATGAGCCTGATTTGCAAACATTCTTAAAACTTGTTTAACATCAGAGTCCCGCAAACTTAAAGTTACAGGATCCTGAGCAGTTGTAATAGCCACATCAGCCTTCAATTTAACAGTATCTTCACCGTCTGCTCTCAACGACGGTTTTTCTGCTAACGCTAAAGCCGACATAGCTGTATTTGATGTTATAAATACAGCCAATATTAAACCTGCAATAATTTTTTTTGTAATTTTATTTTTCATATCTGCTCCTGCTTTATTTTCTGGCTCCGCCAAATTTATGTTCCAAATTATCCTCTTTATTGAAATTCATTTCACCATCCGGAAGTACTTCACCTACACCGGCTTTATATATATTTGCACCCAGCTGTACAGTTACCAGGCTTTTACTTATTGATAAAACTTTGTAATTATTAATATGGTCACCCGAACGAACCAAATAGTCGCTTCCCTCAATGTTCAAAATAGCAGAAGGGTTATTTGCCTCGTACATAATACCTGATACTTTTGTTGTAACAACCTTTGCGGCTTCACTGCCTTCAGAAAGGGTTTCGGGAGGAGCCATCAAATCAACTCCAAATCCGGCACCATTTGCAGGCAAAAATGGATTAGCCCGTCCATAATCTTCTACAGACAGCGAAACCATTTTATCTTCAGTTTTTTCTATATCTACTATTTCTATTTCCTGCATATCGTCAGCAGCCATCATTTTTTCTTGATCCAAAGCTTGTTCAGTCTGTTCAGGCAACTCGGGTGTTTCAACAGATTTACTTCCGGCAAATGAAACGCCTATAAATATTATAGCAATGATTGCAATACAAACCAAACTGATAAATATTTTTTTGCCGTTCGGACTGAAATACCTATCCAGTTTTTCATTGATTTCATTAAAAATCTTTTTTAACTCTTCTTCTATCTTCACGTTACACCTTTTCTTAATGCTATCAAAATTATAATTGAATATGTATGTTTATGTATCAGTTATTTAATGTATTTAATTCAAATACTAGACAAAATACACATACTTTAGTCAAATAATTGTATCATATTAAAAAAAAAGAGGCAATAAATCAAAAAACGTTAATATTATTGAAAATTATTAGTAATAGTATGAATATATTCAAGAATTTGGGCAAAATATTTTAAATCAGCTTTACCGTTAATCACCATATCAGCCTCACGCCTATAAGGTTTTACATATTTTTCTCCGGCCTGCATAATGTAATCCCAGTGCTTATTTGCATTTTGTAAATCTTGATTACGTTCTTCAACAGCTCTGTCTATAAACCATTTTTTTCTTATTTCGTCATCAGTTTCAACATAAATTTTTATATCAAAAACATCTTTAACATCTTCGTACATAGTTGCTATACCTTCAACTATAATGATTTTTGAAGATCGAACATCAATTGCTTTCGGCATAGAAACCCCGGTTCCGTTAGGAAGATACATCGGACATTTTATATCAAGTCCGTCAGCCAAGTCCTGCAAATCACCTTTTAAAATATCCAGTTGAAAACTGGAAGGCGCATCAACATCATAGCCGCTGTCTCGCAATTTATCAAAAGAACCATATTGAGCAATCTTTGCAGAAATATCATTGAAGTAATTATCAGTAGTCAATATTGTAACAGGCATAGCAAGCTGTTCAATAACTTTGCTTATTTCACGACATATAGTAGATTTTCCGGCAGCAGACTCACCTGTAATACTGATTAAAAATCTTTTATCCGGATTATTAATTAATCTTTTTGAAAAACGGGAAATAAAATCAGGATTAACTTCCCGAAAAATTGGCATCGGATATTTTTTGTCAAATGCAAGAATTTGTTTAAATTTAGTCTGCAAATAATACGCAAGAAGTTCCCGTCCTGTTTTTGAATTAAAATCAGGTTTCAAAATCTTGTCACGGCAAGACAATTCTTTTTCAATAAGTCCTTGCATTAATTTTTCCATAATTTGGGTATACTTAATATAATACACAAGAAAAAATTTTTTGCTAGTATGTTTTAAAAATTTTAAATAATTTTGAACTTTAAGCAATATACAAAAAATATTTTTTGTTATATAATTAACTATATTAAAAAAGAAGAGGGGCAGAGGATGGAAACTTTAGCTAAAAATGAAGGTATTATTACAAAAATTATCGGACCGGTAATAGATGTTGAATTTCAGCAGGGAGAACTGCCTGAAATTTACACAGCATTAAATATTTTTACGGAAGACGGCAAAAAAATTGTTGCAGAAGTTCAGCAAATGCTTGGCTCTAATAAGGTTAGAACTGTTGCAATGTCCTCAACTGACGGACTTAAAAGAGGGATGAAAGTCATTAATACAAATGAACCTATTAAAATTCCGGTAGGTAAAGAAATTTTAGGAAGGATTTTAAATGTTACGGGCGAACCTGTTGACGAAATGGGCCCCGTAAATTCTGAAACATATCTGCCTATACATAGAAAATCACCAGCACTTGTTGACCAGAATACAGAAATCGAAATTCTTGAAACAGGTATTAAAGCAATTGACCTTTTACAACCGTATCAAAAAGGCGGTAAAATCGGCTTATTCGGCGGTGCCGGTGTTGGGAAAACAGTTTTAATTATGGAGCTTATCCACAACATTGCAATGGAACACTCTGGAGTTTCTGTTTTTGGCGGGGTTGGAGAAAGAACCCGCGAAGGCAACGACCTTTGGAATGAAATGAAAGAATCAAACGTTATTGATAAAGTTGCCCTTATTTACGGCCAAATGAATGAACCGCCGGGCGCCCGTATGAGAGTCGGACTTTCCGCCTTGACAGCTGCTGAATATTTTAGAGATTATTCAAAACAAGATGTATTGTTATTCATTGATAACATATTCAGATTTACTCAGGCCGGCTCAGAAGTATCTGCACTTCTCGGCCGTATGCCGTCAGCAGTTGGTTATCAGCCGACACTTGCAACTGAGATGGGCGAATTGCAGGAAAGAATTACATCAACTAAAGACGGTTCAATTACATCTGTTCAGGCAATTTATGTTCCTGCGGATGACTTAACTGATCCGGCTCCTGCAACTACATTCTCTCACCTCGATGCATCAACCGTATTATCAAGACAAATTGCGTCACTAGGTATTTATCCTGCGGTTGATCCGCTGGAATCAAGCTCAAGAGCTTTAGATCCAAATATTATAGGTGAAGAACATTATAATGTCACAAGAAAAGTACTCGAAATCTTACAAAAATACAAAGAATTACAGGATATTATTGCGATTTTAGGTATGGACGAGCTGTCAGAAGAAGATAAAGAGACTGTTAATCGTGCACGTAAAATCCAAAGATTTTTATCTCAACCGTTCTTTGTTGCGGAACAATTTTCCGGTACAAAAGGTAAATATGTAAAACTTGAAGATACAATTAAAGGATTTAAAGAAATTATAGAAGGCAAACATGATAACCTGCCGGAACAAGCTTTTTATATGGTAGGTACAATTGAAGAAGCTGTTGAAAAAGCTAAAAATCTTGAAAGTTAAATAGGTAATCAAATGAATTTAAAAATAATAACCCATGAAAGAGTTGTTTTCGATGAGGATGTTGACGAAATTTATTCAAAAGGTGTCGACGGTGAATTCGGGATATTAAAAGGTCATATACCTTATATGACAACTCTTGATATTGGTATAACAAAAGTTATACAAGGAAAAGAAACTAAATTATTTACTACAATGGGAGGAGTCTTCCAATTTAGAGATGATAAGGCTTTAATATTGACATCAACAGCTGAATGCGGTGATGAGATTGATGAAGTCAGAGCAAGGGAAGCTCTGGACAGAGCAAAAGCACGATTAGCCGAGAATGATGCACGTATTGATGCAAAACGTGCAGAAGCAGCTATTGCAAGGGCTATGGTAAGATTGAAAGCAAAAATGAATAATGGATAAATCATTTTACACAATTTTTAAGACATTTTTTAAAGTCGGCACAATGCTTTTAGGAGGCGGCTATGTAATTTTACCGCTTTTACAGTCTGAACTGGTAGAAAAGAAAGGTTGGATAGATTCTGATGGATTATGTGAATATTACGCATTGGGGCAGTCTGTTCCGGGAATTATTGCAGCTAATATTTCAATTTTTGTAGGATACAAACTCAGGGGTCAGATTGGAGCTCTGTCAGCAGTTTTAGGAATAGTCACACCTGCTTTTCTTGCAATTATCCTGATTGCTTCGATGCTTGAAGAAATTGTTAACCTTAGTTTTATTCAAAGTATTTTCTGGGGTGTTGGAATAGGTGTAATTATGCTCTTATTTTTGGCAACAAAAGAAATGTGGGGCAAAAGTATTGTTGACAAATTCACTTGTTTTGTATTTTTTGCTTCATTTATCTTATCTGCATGTTTTCATGTCTCACCGGCAATAATAATAATTCTTGCAATAATATCCGGTATTGTCTACAGGAAAATAGAACCAAAAATCGAGGAAGTTCAGCCTAATATTCTCGAGGAGTGTGAAAAATGATTTATATAAATCTTTTTCTACAATTTTTTCATATAGGTTTATTTTCATTTGGCGGCGGATATGCAACACTGCCTTTTCTGTATCACATTGCAGAAGTACAAAAATGGTACACAGTCAAACAATTAACTGATATGATTGCAATATCTTCAATTACACCGGGTCCGGTAGGAGTAAACGTTGCAACATTTGCAGGATTTGCAACTTCCGGAATATTTGGAGCAATTATTGCGACAACATCAGTAATTCTGCCTTCATATATTCTTGTAATAATTATT
This sequence comes from Candidatus Gastranaerophilales bacterium, assembly GCA_947857085.1. Classification (GTDB taxonomy): domain Bacteria; phylum Cyanobacteriota; class Vampirovibrionia; order Gastranaerophilales; family Gastranaerophilaceae; genus SIG32. The sequence continues at coordinate 55,358 of CANUDF010000002.1, forward strand.
TCAAAAGCGTTAGAGCAATTTGAATCGAATAAAAATGTAAGAGCAGCTATTTATGCATTAAAACCGGCAGGCTGCGGACTGTTAGCAGCTGTCGGCATTGATATGTTTGTGAATAATGTAAATCTTTTGGGAATGTTTCTTTTTGCAATATTATTTGTTGTAAGCATGAAACAAAAACGGGATCCTTTATTTTACTTAGGTATTTCAGCTGTAACAGGACTTTTGGCTGGCTTTTTACATATAACAAACTAAGCTGTTAGATAGTTAAGGTTTCTTTATCAAACATTTTGTATTGTAATGCCTGCATAAGATGAGACTGCTTAATTATTTGGGAATTATCTAAATCTGCTATAGTACGGGCTAATTTTAGTATCCTGTCATAACGTCGGCCTGATAACTTATATTTTAAAATTGCCGCCTTAAATATTTCTTTTGAGTCTTCATTAATTTGACAATATTTTTTAATAAGCTCAGAAGTAAGCTCAGAGTTAGTTAGAATATTTTCATTCTTATAACGTTCCGCTTGAATTTTACGTGCTATTATAACTCTTTTACGAATATCTTCAGATTTCTCAGAATTTTCAGATGTATTCAGAAGTTCGTTTGCAGTAAGCCGCGGCACATCAATTTGTAAATCTATTCTGTCTAAAAGCGGACCTGAAAGCTTTGTGAGATATCGGTTAACCATATACTCAGAACAGGTGCATTGTTTTTCTTTATCGCCTCTATAGCCGCACGGGCAAGGATTCATCGCACCAAGCAGCATAAATTTTGCAGGATATTTAATAGAATGTTTTGTTCTTGAAATAACAATTTCACCATCCTCTATAGGTTGTCTTAAAACCTCAAGAACATTGCGAGGGAACTCCACCATTTCATCTAAAAACAGCACTCCCCGGTGTGCAAGTGTGATTTCGCCCGGCATAGGATTACTCCCCCCGCCTATAACCCCGTTTGCAGATGCTGTATGATGAACAGAACGAAACGGTCGTTTTGTCATAAGCGGTTTGTCTTTTGGAAGAAGACCGCATATGCTGTAAATTTTAGTTAATTCTAAAGCTTCCGATAACTCCAAAGGCGGTAATATTGACGCAAAGCATTTTGCCATAAGAGTTTTTCCAGACCCGGGAGAGCCTATCATAAGCAGATTATGACCGCCTGCAGCTGCAATTTCCAAAGCTCTTTTAGCTTTCTGCTGCCCTTTTACATTTTTAAAATCATAATCAAAATTTTCATTTATATCCGATATATATGCGTTTATATCTGTTTTGTATTGTTTCAGCGGTGTTTCAACAAAGTGATTAACGACATCATTCAGACACTCGGCGCCGAATACATTCATTTGCTGAATTAAAGCAGCCTCTTTTACATTATCAGCCGGAACAATTACATTTTTAACCCCGATTTCTTTAAGCCCCATAACGACAGGCAAAACACCGCGCACACCGCGCAGGTTTCCGCTTAATGAAAGTTCACCTATAAAAGCATAATCCTTAATTGATTCAGCTTCAAGCACACCTTCTTCAACAAGAATCCCCATTGCAATAGCTAAATCAAAACTTGTTCCTGCCTTTTTCAAATCTGCAGGGGCAAGGTTAATAACTATTTTTCTCGACGGAAACGTAAAACCTGAATTTTTAATAGCAGAACGAACTCTGTCCCGAGCCTCATTTACGGCCGTATCAGGCAATCCTACAACCGAAAAAGACGGCAGACCGTTTTGGACATCCGTTTCTACAGATACTTCATATGCATTTAAACCAATTACTGTTGCAGTTGTTACCTTATTAACCATAAGGCTAGTATAACATAAAATTATTTTTTCCGAACCATACGATATGCAATAGCGCTGATAATTCCTAAATATGCCGTAATAAATCCGGCAGTCATTAATTTAAACTTTTTCTTCTCTTTTGCAATGTTAATCTCGTTAAATGCAATATAAGTTTTATTTTTGTAATTTTCCAACTTATAACCATCAGGCAGAGTTTTCATAATTTTAGCATCTGCGGCAGGATGATTTTTGCCTCTGTTTTCGTATTTTACAATTTGTATTGCAGCATTGTCTCTCGGACCATAAAAAGCTGTTGAATATGCTTGATTTGTTTTAACAAACAAATCCTCAGGCAATATACGTTTTTGGTTAACCTCTTCAACCTGTGCATCGGTAAGTTTCACGGGAATAGCGCTGTACTTATATATGCCGTAAATTTTATATCTTTTTTGATTATTTGATGTGAAGTTAACTTTCATGTATTAATGATTAAAACACAATATTTATTTTTTTGCTAAAATGTAAACAGCATTATGAAAAAAATTAACAAAATACTTGCAGTAAATTTTGGCGGAATAGGTGATGAGATTTTATTTTTACCTGCTCTTATTTCGCTGAAAAAAGAGTTTCCGGATGCTGATATAACACTTGCACTGGAACCGCGGAGCAAAAGTGTTAAAGATTTAACCGACATAATTAATGACATAATTCCGGTTGATATAAAAAACAAAAATAAATATATTGAGCTCATAAAATTTATTATAAAAGCCCGCAAAGAAAAGTTTGATTTAGCAATAACTGCCGGAGGGAACAAATTTATGAGCATAATTTTGCGGCTGACCGGTGCAAAAAAACGTTACGGCTATGATTGCGGAACTTTGAGCAAAATTCTTTTAACTAAAGCCGTTCCTTTAAACAAAAAGCAGTATGCGGCAAAAATGTATCATGATCTTATAACACCTGTAACATCATACACAACTGAACTACCGCAGATTAACGTTCCTAAACAGGAAAAAATTTCAAATTCCGTATTAATTCACCCCGGTGTAAGCAAAATGAGCGTACAGAAAGGTATGATTAAGACCGTTCCGGCTGAAGTTTGGGCGCAAACTATTGATTTGCTTGTCGTTTCAGGGAAAAAAGTTCTGCTTGCTGGCGGTCCGGATGATAAAGAATGTATAGAAACTATTTTAAAAACAGTTAAAACAAACAATTTTGAAAATCTGTATGGTAAAACAAAAAATTTAAAAGAACTTGCCGAACTCATTGGAAAAGCGGAAATATTTTTATGCTCTGATTCCGCACCGCTTCATGTTGCAGTAGCAATGGGAACAAAAACATTTGCAATTTTCGGACCTACTGATGACCAAAAATTAATCCCTGAGAATGTAACAGCAATAAAAGCAAAAGATATATGTGCATTAAAACCTTGCCTCTGGGAAAAACGTCAGACAACCTGTCCGACACTTGATTGTTTAAAAATCAATGCAGAAGATATAGTAAAAACTATTATCAATAAATAAAATCGTCCGGATTTTCATCAATATTTGTTCAGTGACCCAAATTGTAAAGTAAAAGCAGGGTTTAGCCCCTGCTTTTACTACCAGGGATAATCTTCAGCTATACGCCAGCCGTCACGGATAATTTTAGCAGCACAAGTTTGCCCGCCATATTTTGCATCTTTATTACACGCATTCATTAATTCAGGACTTTGAACATCATCAAGCTCATCCCCAAACGCATGTAATATGCCTGTTTTTTCATCAATATAGAAAAAAAATAAATCTTTTCCTGCCATATTAGGTCCGTTAATTGAACTGTTTATATCCACAAAAATATTCCACCTTTTCCAACCTTTTTCAGTACCAATACAAACCCCATCATTTGTGATTAAGGAATAATTATTTGTGGTAAAAGGTGAAGAGATATATGTATTGTCTAACCAGCCATATGTATATCCCTCACCGTATGTTGCATTGCCGCTTTCGGGACATAAAGGAGTTTTCGTTGTATCCGGGCCATAATATTTCGAGGCTTTTATATATTTACCAATTTTTTCTTTAATTATATCTTCGGGATTTTCCCAATCCCAGGTGACTGGATTTCCATTCTCTAATGAGGATAAGTTTATTGCATTTGATATGGTATTAAAGGCTTTTTGCAATTTAGTAAGCGTAACTTTTTTTTGATAATTAACTACCAGCGTCGGTATTGTCATTGCTGCGACTACGCCGATTATTGCTAACGTAATTAATACTTCTGCTAATGTAAAACCTTTTAAATCGGGAGCTGAAATTATTTTCTTGACGACGCTCACACCTCCGGCTCCGCTATTGTCTCGAAAACATTTTCTGTTCCCGATACCCGCGAAACCCTCTTCTTTTCTACTTAGAGGAGACGCCCCCCCCCGATTCCTACGTTAGATAATTCTTTCATGTTTCCTCCTTTGTTTTAAATTATTGTACCATAATTTGAATTAAATGCCAACACTTAAGCCTGCGCAAAGATTTATAGATTGACCTGTTATGCCTTTTGCATCTTCGGATATCAGATACTTAACAAGTTTTGCAACCTCAACTGGTTTGACAAAACGCCTTTGCGGTATGGTTTCAAGAATTTCTTCTTTAAAAAATTCTGAAAGTTCAACTGAGTTCATACCCATTTCAGTATCAACCCAGCCTGGATTAATTGTATTAACAGTAATATTATATTCTGCAAGTTCCAGCGCAAGAGCCCGTGTCATTCCAACCAGCCCCGCTTTTGTTGCAGAATAAAGACTTGCATTAGCCTCGCCCATAACACCTGAAATTGAACCGATGTTGATTATCCGTCCCCATTTTTTTTCTTTCATATTAACGCTTGCTTTAGCAATTAGTTTAACAGGAGCAAGCAGATTGACCTCAAATATCTCGCGTATCTGCTCATCTGACATTTTATCAATAGCTCCGTAAATATATTCGCCTGCATTATTTATGAGTATGTCAATTTGCTTCTCTTTTACGTAACTTTCCAATGTTTCAACATCTTTTGATAAATCGCACACGCAATAGTTTTCATATTCTCTTAAGTTTTCTATATTTCTTCCTGTAGCATAAATTGTACCAACGGATTTTAATTCCTGTGCAATAGCTTTTCCTATCCCTTGTGTTGCTCCAGTTACCAATATATTAACCATTTTCAAACTCCTTCTTAAATTCCGATACAATATAAGACGCCATAAATATTCCTGCCGTACTTGCCACAAACGGAGTTGAAGCAGGCGTAATTTTTACGAACTCTATTTCTTCTCCCGATTTTGTTGTTATATGTTCGGTTTCGGAAATTTTCTCCTGTACAAAAGGCTTTTCTCTGCTTGCAACAACAGCAATTCCGCTTTCTATACCGCGCTTTTTAAGCTGATAAATTACGTTTGATACAAATGGAGCATTCTTGTCTTCTATGTCTTTAATATCACAAATATAAAGTTTTGCAGGGTCAATTCTGTTTCCTGCTCCCATTGAACTTACAACAGGTATATTATTTCTAACGCAGGACACAAGAAGCGATATTTTAGAGCGCATTGTATCTATAGCATCCGCAATATAATCTGCTTGCGGAAGCATCATATTTTCTGTATAAAAATCATCAATAACATTCAACCTGATATCTGGATTTATATCTTTAAGACGCTCTTTAAAAAGTTCAGTCTTTTTAAACCCGACAGTAGAATTTAACGCAATCAGCTGCCGGTTTATATTTGAGTAGGAAACCCTATCAAAATCAACAATTGTCAATTCACCAACTCCTGCTCTTGCCAAAGCTTCCGCACAATAACCGCCTACACCGCCCAGACCAAAAATTGCTGCATGTTTTGACGCAAGTTCAGCCTGAAAACCTGAACCCCAATAAAGCTCATTACGAGAAAATATTTCTTTTGCTGATTCTTCCATATAGTCTATTTAACTATACCATATCCCAATAAAAATGTGCAAACGATAAATACAGCCGCAACTATACCAGTTAGTTTATTTAATCCTTTTTCAGCACTTTTTTGGGATGAAAATATATGAGAAGCACCGCCTATCCCCGCAATACCATCACCTTTAGGTGAATGAAGCAATATTAAAATTATTAACAGCAATGCAGATAAAATTTGTACTGCCCAAATAAATGTAACCATTATTTTTTCTCCTTTTTATTAGAAATGAAATGTGCACGTTTTGAATTTAATTTTATATTCTCAAACGTGTATAATCTTGCAGGTCTCTTCGACGAAGATTTTGTATATTCGTTAAGTTCAATTAAGCCTTCGGTGCTTAAAGCTTTTTTCCTGAAATTTCTTTTATCCAGCTTTTTGTTCATAATAAGCTCATAGGCCTTTTGCATTTCCGTAAGCGTAAATCTTTCATTCAACAATTGGTATGCAACAGGGCAAAGTTCCAATCTTTCACGCGTACGTTTCAGAGAGTATTCTATAATTTCTTTGTGGTCAAATGCAAGAGGCGGTAAGTCAGAAACCTTATGCCAGCCAAGTTCTGGAGATGTTGTAATATTTAAATCTTCTGCTCTAACCAGTGCAAAATACGCACATGTAATTACTCTGGCATTCGGGTGGCGAAGCGGATCTCCAAATGTGTATAACTGTTCGAGATAAATATTATCAACATTTGTACGTTCTTTCAATACCCTTAATGCGGCCTGGTCAAGATTTTCAGACAATCTTACATAACCGCCAGGAATTGCCCATTTATCCTTAAACGGTTCATTCGTACGCTTAACCAATAACACCTGAATAGCGTTATTCTTCATAGTTAAAATAACTACGTCGACAGTAATTTCGTGGGTTTTTGTCTCATTAAACATATTAATCTCTGTCCCTCACACAATATGATACAATAAACATGTAATTTATAATAAAATTACATTAAACATCTTTTAACATATATTAACAATAATGGCAATTTTTAAAACAGGAAAAACTTTATATTAATACGGGGAATTAATAAATTTGGAGAATTTATGTCTTTAGCTTTAACATACTTGAATAATCCATATATAATAAACTATCTTCCAAATCAGATGTTATTTGCGCCAACATTTGTAATGCCCGCAATATACCCGTCTTTAAACAGCACTACAAATATTTTCAGCTTTTTATTTAACCAAAATATAATAAATACTACCTCAAACTTTAAGCCGATAGAATTAAATTTCAGCAATAAAAATAACAATAATGATTCAAAAGAAATAAAAGCCAAATATTCCGTAAGACCTGCAAAGATCAAAGCCGAATTAGGACCGGAATTTCTTAAAAAAGTAAAACAAATTGCTAAAAATCTTAACTGCAATTATAAAGACTTACTTGCAGTTATGAATTCCGAATCAGGACTTAATTCCAAAGCTGTAAATCCGAATGGCGGAGCAACAGGCCTAATTCAATTTATGCCGTCCACAGCAGCAGAACTGGGTACTACAACTGAAGCTTTGAAAAATATGTCTCCAACAGAACAATTAGATTACGTTGAAAAATATTATTTAAAAAATAAAAAAATAGCAGGTTTTAATACAAATGAAAAACTTGACGCAGGAGATTTATACGCCCTTACATTTTTGCCGGCGCGTGCGAAACGAGAAACACTGACTGTTAATACAGAATCCTATTACAGGTGGAATAAAGGACTTGATATAAATGGAGACGGAAAAATTTCAAAAACAGAACTGGCTCAGCGCGTTGCATGCAGAAGAGTGAACGAATCCATTTTTGCATAAATATTTTGTAACATTACAATTCTAAATATTCCGTTGCAGTAAAAATCTTTTTCGTGTAATCTCATGAGTATTAACCATGATTGGAAGGAAAAAGATGGATAAGGGATATATTGAAAACGGATTTATCGTTGATTTGAGCAATGCAAGAAAAACTTCTGAAATAATTTATGAATTATCAAGAATTCTTGATATTCCGGAAGCTCAGAATAAACAGGTCTGCCTTAAATTAGGAAGCGTTGATTTATCTCAGACAGAACTTACAAGTATTAAGGCTCTTGTTGAATCAATGGATTCTGAAATAGAATTTATCAGTACCCGTTCAACTGAAACAGCAGAGGCTGCTAAAGCATTAGAAATTGAAATATCAGAGCTTGAAAATATCGTGGAAGCACCGGATTTTGAGATGGAGACCAGTGTAACACCCGAAGTTGAAACAGCTTTAGATAAGATTTTTGGCGATACTGATTTTGATAAAGATGAAGACGAACCACAACAAGAAGTTAAAGAAATGGAAGAAAGCTTCCACTTTATTGACGATGAAGATGAAGAAGACGAAGAAACCATTGCAATGAAAGCAGAAGCTGAAAAATTACCTACTTTATATATTAAAAAAACAATTCGTTCAGGTCAAAGCATAACCTCTGACGGCAACTTAATAATTGTGGGCGACGTTAACCCCGGAGCTGAGGTCATTGCAAAAGGTGATATTACAGTGTGGGGTATTTTAGGCGGAATTGCCCATGCGGGTTCGGAAGGTAATTCTCAGGCAAGAATACGCGCATTAAAAATGAATGCAATACAGTTAAGAATTGCAGATATTTTTGCAAGAAGACCTGACGGAGTAAATACTCCATTTGTACAAAAAACAAATGAATTTATTCCGGAAGAAGCCAAAATATTTAAGAAAAATATTATTATTAACAAATTATTAGAAAATTAAGGAGAAATACATGAGCGGTAGAGTTATCGTAATCACATCCGGTAAAGGCGGTGTAGGAAAAACAACTACAAACGCAAACATCGGAACAGCACTCGCCAAAGCAGGAAATAAAGTTGTTATGATAGACACAGACTTGGGTCTTCGTAACCTTGATTTGCTGTTAGGTCTGGAAAATAGAATTGTCTATACAATTGTAGATGTTGTTGAAGAACGCTGCAAACTTAAACAGGCACTCGTTAAAGATAAGAAAAATCCAAATCTTTGTCTTTTAGCTGCGGCACAAACCAGAGATAAAACAGCAGTAACACAAGAACAATTAAAAGATATATGTGACCAGCTTAAGAAAGATTATGACTTTATTCTGGTTGATTGTCCTGCCGGCATAGAACAGGGATTTCAAAACGCTGTTGCCGGAGCAACAGAAGCAATTGTTGTTACAACCCCTGAAATGTCTGCCGTACGTGATGCTGATAGAATTATTGGACTTTTAGAAGCAAAAGAAGAAATTGAATCATATAAACTGCTTTTAAACAGAGTCCGTCCTAACCTTATCAAATCAAACGATATGATGAGTGTTGAAGATGTTGTTGAAATTCTTTCAGCCGATTTAATCGGTATTATCCCCGAAGATACAGGTATTATTACTTCTACAAATAAAGGTGAGCCTATAGTAAATGATGAAAAATCACTTGCAGGTCGTGCTTATATGAATGTAGCAAGGAGAATAATGGGTGAAGATGTTCCTTTTATGAATTTAGAAGAAGAAACAAGCGTAGTAGCTAAAGTAAAAAAATTCTTCAAAGGTTTAATGGGTAAGGAGAAGTAGAATGAAAGATAATATTTTTGCAGAATTATATAATAAATTATTAGGCTTCTTCCGCCAGGCTGAAGAAGAAGAAAGCGCAAAAGATGTAGCCTGCAACAGATTACGCGTTGTTTTAATGCAGGACAGAACAAACCTTACACCGCAATTGCTTGAAAGAATGCGTAGTGAACTTGTTGAACTTCTTTCTAAGTACTTAGAAATGGATAAAGAAGCCTTAGAATTAAACCTTGACCAAGAAGGTGAACAAATGGCTCTTATGCTTTCAATTCCTGTTATAAGAGCTAAAGATGAAGAAGAAATCGAAAAAGCTTTAGCTGAAGCAGAAACTGAAAAAGAAGAAAACGAACCATCCGAAGAAGAAGTTGAAGAAACTGATGATGTTGAAGAATCCGAGCAAACAGAAGATGAAACTGAAGAAGTTTCAGAAAAAGAAGAAGTCAAAGAGTTTCCGAACAAAGAAATCTGCGGAGACTGCAGAGAATGCGAACTTTCAGATGATATTGAATGTGAGAAAAAAGAAATAAATAAAACGGCAAAAAAATCAAAATAAACAAAGCGGTCAATTGACCGCTTTGTTTATTCCTGCATAAATTTTGCTATAGCAATCTCAACTTTTGTCATGAACTTTTTCTCTGCATCCGTCAAAATACCACCGTTATTTTCTTTAGAAACCAAGTCCATATAAATTGCATGTTGAATTGACAAATTTTGTGCGTTATGAATTCCTCTACGAGTTCCACCACTTCTGCGAATCAAATCATTTTTGCCATAAGCATAACCGGTCTGTCCTTCCATTGTTATACTATTATCAGTTATTTCATATTTCAAATTTGCAACTGTTGCAGTAATTTGACTCATTTGCTCTCTGGTAAATGGTTTAATTTCAGCATCTTTGCGCTCAATTTGTTCATTAGAGGCTTCCGACTTAGTTTTAGCTATTTCGTATACATCTTTTGTAACCTCATTACCGTTTATATAATATTTGCCATTAACAATTTTACCAATTTGACCATTGTTGTTAAAGTCCGCTTCTGCGTTAAGTATTTCATCTAATGCTGCCTTTTGTCTTTGAATTTCTTGTTTTTCGCTCCGGCGTGCTGAACGTGCCTCTTTGCGCTCCTCTCGACGTTCTATACGCGCTTCTCTGCGTTCTGCCCGCGCCTCACGACGTTCCTCGCGGCGTTCTGAACGAAGTTCCCGGCGGGTAGTTCGGCGTTCTTCTTTCAAGTCCTTTATCTCTTGTCTTTTTTGGTCTATTTCTTCATTTAATTCATCTATTTTTTCTTTAGGAGTTTTCGAAGTTACTTGTTCTTTTTCAACATTTTCATCTTTTTCTGGTTGGTTAGGGTCTATATTTTTGTCCTTTTTAACAGTATCATCATCTACCTTTGGCTGAGCAGGTTCGGTCGTTTGCTCATCTTTTTGTTCTGCAATTTCATAACCAGCGGCTTTTGCCAGTGCCTTCATTTCTTCTGCTGTATATGTAAATTCTTGGCCTGCTTGCATTCTTGTATAATTAGTAGCTCTGTTTGTTTCTTGGTGAATTTTATTTAATTCATTATAAAGATTCAAGGCATCATTTTTGCTTAAACCTTTGCCATCAGTATCTTTTATTACTCCCTCTTTTGCCATGTCTTCAAAAATTGACTTTAGTTCCCAGGTGATACCACTTGATTTTGGCCCGCGATTTTGCAATTTAATCTTGATGCCTTCATTAAATGCTCCGTTTACGCCATTTGTACTCATCTTTCATCCTCATGATTAATTAACTACTTATTGTTATTAAAACAAATCATATGAGGTAATTGACACAAGCACACGACGAGCATACCATACCATACCATACCATACCATACAGGCATTATAACTGGTTTTCAGCTTTTTTCACAGCACCAAAAAGTTTTACAAAACTTAATACTATTTTGTTACAAATTCTAAACATTTTCCGAATTTCAATGTTGACAGCGGATTATGTTTGTTTTACTATCATTATGCTTGAAGTATAGTAGCATAATACCGAAATATTTATGAATAGCGAACTTCAGGCAACAGAAGACCCCGCTGAGGAATTTCTGTACGTGTAACACATAAAAAGAAAAAGGAATGCACATGGCAAGTAGTACTAAAAGACAAAGAATCAGAGTTTGTTTGAAAGCATACGACCACAAACTTATTGACGTATCATCAGACAAAATCGTTGAAACTGCAAAAAGAACTGACGCTAAAGTAGCCGGTCCTATTCCTTTACCTACAAAAAGACGTATATATTGCGTTCTTCGTTCACCTCACGTTGATAAAAAATCTCGTGAACATTTTGAATTAAGAACACACAAACGTATTATTGATATATACGAACCAACTCAACAGACAACTGAAGAGTTAAGCAGATTAGATTTACCTGCTGGCGTTGATATTGAAGTAAAATTATAATATCAACCAAAACTTGAAAATTTAATAGCATTATGCATAATAATGTGAACTGCGGCCGGTTGGGGCAGAAACAATCAAGGAAAACAACCTTTGTGAGAGATGCCGGCAATCGGGACAATCGAAAGATTGTAGAGGTGAAAACCCTCAAGGTAAAGAAAGAGTTACGTAGCGCTCGCAAGAGAAAATGCAAACCCGAAACAGG
>CANUDF010000003.1 GCA_947857085.1 Candidatus Gastranaerophilales bacterium
CCCCCCCCCTGCTAGCAAAGTAGTGATAGTGCATATTTGCGCCCATTCTTAAATCCTCCATAATAATTGTGTACTTTCTTATTATACCAGTTTTATTAATTGGAGGCAAGAGGGAACAATTAATTATTTGTTGACGGTCAAGATAATTTCAGCCAGACGTCCGCCTTTTTTGGAATCAAAACGGATTTCCTTTTTTGTTTCTTCCGGCTTGAAATCGTTTTTCTGATAATTAATTAAATATTTCATAAATTCTGGACTGAACATAATACTCCTAGCACACATAATTTTAATCTACACATATATATTAAAACACCAGAAATTTAATAATTGCCAAATCTTAAAAAAATTTTTACATTTATATTAATAAATTTTAATGTTATAATACTTTCAGGAGATTTTACAAATGAAGCAGACATCTATATTCGATATAATTTCGCCTATAATGATTGGCCCCTCAAGTTCTCACACAGCAGGAGCAGTTAGGTTAGGGCTTTTAGCTAAAAACATTTACGGCGAAACTCCTAAAAAAGTTACATTTAAATTGTATAATTCATACGCACAAACCGGAAAGGGACATGGTACGGAAAAAGGCTTATTAGCAGGTGTTCTCGGCTTAAGAGTTGATGATAGAAGAATAAAAAACATTTTTGAAGATGAAATCTCTAAAAATATCAATTATAAATTTGAGTATTATGAAGATTTTAAAAAACACCCTAATGCCGTTGATTTTATATTCGAAAACGGACGTACTATGAAAATTTACGGGGAATCAGTCGGGGCAGGCGAAGTCGCTGTAAGAAAGATTGACGGCTTTTCAGTAAAACTTACGGGCAAATTTAACACATTAATGATTGTATATGAAGATATTCCCGGTATGATTTCGCATGTTACCTCATTAATTCAGGCAAAGAACATTAATATTGCATCTTTACACTGTGACAGATATGCAAAAGGCGAGGAAGCTTCAATGTGTATTTGTATTGACGGTGATTTAGATAATGATGTTATTGATGCCGTAAAATCAATGGATAAAGTTTATTTTGTAAGTTATATAAAGAAATTGGAAGATTAAATGGAAACTAAAGGTATAAATACTTTTGAGCAATTATTAGAAACCTGTAATGCACGTGGAAAACGTATCTGGCAGGTTGCACAGGCTTATGAATCGGAATGGTGCGAAGTTCCTGTTAATTTGGTTAGAAAATGTGCAATGGAAAGTCTTCAAGCAATGAAAGAAGCAATAAGAACAGGTCTTCAATCAACCGAAATGTCAATGAGCGGTATGTGTGGAAATGATTGTGATAAACTTCAGAAACGTTTTGCTCAAAGGCCTGCGGTGTTTGGTAAAACATTTGAAAAAATTACAACTTATGCACTGGCAACAAGCGAAGAAAATATCAGAATGGGGAAAATTGTTGCCTGTCCGACTGCCGGTTCTTGCGGAATTGTTCCGTCTGTAATTATAGCAGTATCCGAAGATTTTAATATCTCCGAAGAACGGCAGGTAAATGCTTTGATTACAGCAGGTGAGATAGGAAGAATTATCTCAGCAAAAGTTTCTCTTGCAGGTGCTGTTGCGGGATGTCAGGCTGAATGCGGTGCCGCTGCTGCTATGGCGGCCGGTGCGGTTACACAACTTCTTGGCGGAACCCCGAAACAGGTTTTAAATGCTGTTGCTTTGGCCTTAAAAAATATTCTCGGGCTGACCTGCGATCCTGTTTGCGGTCTGGTTGAAGTTCCCTGTGTTAAACGTAATCCTTTTATGGCTATAATTGCTATGACTGCTTGCGAACTTGCTCTTTCTGATATTGAATCTAAAATTCCGGTTGACGAAGTTGTTGATGCTATGGACCAAACAGGTCAATTAATGTCGCCGGCATTAAAAGAAAGTTCTCTTGGCGGGCTTGCCAGAACAAAAACAGCCGTTGAACTTCAAGCTAAAATTTTTAATTGTAAATAAATGTAACAAACTTTTTGGATTTTATCAATTCCTCATTAATTAAATACTTTATATATATAAGATATATTGATATCTAAAAACGAGGAGTATAATTATGAGTGAAAGAATTGAAGCAACAAAACCTATTGGTCAGGATTATAATAAAGCTCAAGCTTTAGATAAATTTGATAATGAAAAGAAAATTAAGCAGACATCAATTTTCACGCCGTCATATAATAATATAGCATTTGCTCCGCAAGGCGGAATCGGTCAATTATTAAACGGCACTGGAAGTCAACCGTCTCAAACTGCGGTTCAAGCCTAATTTTACAAAAAAGTTTGTTTGATATAAGATAGTCTCAGTAAAGGGACTATCTTATTATGTTATTAACCTCTGATATAGGAAATACTAATATTACTCTGGGACTTTTTGACAACGAAGCTCTCGTAGAAGAATTTAGATTGGCTTCTGATAAAGATTTATCATTAGAGGAGTATGAGGTCCTTTTAAAATCGTTATTTAAGGATTTTTCAATTGACGGCTGCATTGTAGGTTCAGTAGTTGAAGAGCTGAATAATAAATTTATGAAAGCAATAAAAAATGTTTTTGGTATTGAACCTGTTTTTCTTACAAACGATATAAACACAGGTGTAAAAATCAAAACGGATTTTCCTGAGGAAGTCGGTGCTGATAGAATTGCTAATGCAGCAGGGGCTTATGTTTTATATAAAAAGCCGACAATTGTTGTAGATTTTGGCACCGCAACTACATTTGATATAATAAATGCTGACGGCGAATTTATAGGGGGCGTTATTGCTCCTGGTATTAATCTGCAAATGAAAGTTTTGAATAAATTTACTTCAAAACTGCCGAGAATTGATGTGGCTATTTCAAGAAAGGCAATTGGTCATAATACAACTGATGCAATTTTATCGGGCGTTATTAGAGGTGCCGCTTGTATGATTGACGGTCTTGTTGAACAATGTGAAGAAGAATTGGGGCAAAAAGCTGTTCTTGTTGCTACAGGCGGTTATTCCGGTTTGATTGCTAATTATCTTAAAAGGCCTTTTGATTATATTAATCCAACCCTTACCCTTGAAGGATTGAGACACCTTTATAACTTAAATGTTGTAAGTGAATTGCAGAAAGTTGCCCATTAAGTTTTCGTTCCATACCTGAACTTCTTTAGGAACACTCAAAACTGTAGGAGTAAAGTTCCAAATATACTTTATGTTAGCAGCAACCAGAAAGTCTGCTGTTTTTTGCGCATATTTGCCCGGAACTGTTAAGATGGCTATATCAACATTGTTTTTTCTTGCCAGATTAGGCAGTTTTTCGACATCCAAAACTAAAAGTTTCCCGTTGATAGTAGTGCCTATTTTTTTTCTGTCATTATCAAATAGTGCAATTATGTTTAGGCCGTAATTTGTAAAATTGTCATATTTTGCAAGCGCCATTCCCAGATTTCCTGCACCTACTATAAAAGCTTTCTTTGTTTTAGAAAATCCAAGAGTTGTTTCAATTGATTTTTTAAGTTCTGCTATTATATAGCCTATTCTGGATTTGCCGGAATTATTTAAGATACTTATATCTTTTCGCACCTGAGAGTCATCAATATTTAGCAGCGAAGCTATTTGTCCGCTGGAAATATATGTTTCACCGCTGTTTAAATAATCCTGTAAAATACAATGATATAAGGTTAAACGGTTAATTACTTTATCAGAAATTTTTTTCTCCATATTAACATTATAGCACATAAAAACACGAGGACTTAATATCCTCGTGTTTTGGGGTTTGCTGTAAAATTTTATGATTACTTTATTTGCCGAACAATACTGATCTAGCTGCATCATTACCCGGTTCTACTGTTTGTCCGTATAGGAACACAGGATAAATATCTGTTATACCTGAAGCTTCAACCTGACATGCTCCGCTTGTAGTTCCATTAGGGGTACCGGTACCGCCTTCAATACCCTGTGTACATGCAATAGGTGAGTTCGGGTTAGTTGCACCATTTACATCGATAAACCCAATACAGGAGTCATTTTTTGCAGAACAATTAGCTGCTTTACCATTATATGCAAATGCTGTACCATCTGCAAATGCAAACACTGACCAATCGGCTTCTGTTAAAGTAATTTCTTTGTTGTAATCAATTTCGGTTCCTTCGGCAGTACATCCGTCTATCTCATCTACGTCATCAGCAGTACAGGTGTAGTTGCTGATAGTAAATTCAAGCTTTGCAGGAAATTCGTAAGTATCTGTAATGTTTGTTGCAGACTGCATTCTGTTTCTTAGAATGTAAGACATTGTTTTTGATGTTGTACCGTCTGCATCTGCCCCTTTTGCACTGTCCGGCTCTGCAACTAATGAAGTCAAGTCATAGTCTTCAAGTGCTACATTCATTAGAATTGCCTGATTTAAAGTAGAGAGAGCTTTTTTGTATGCTGTTTTAAACTGTGCTCCGTTTGTGTTTGAAATCAATGTAGGAATAGTCATTGCCGCAACTACACCGATAATACCCAGAGTAATTAATACTTCGGCCAGAGTAAATCCTTGTCGTCTCATCATGTTTTTCACCTTTCGTTTATCTCCTAAATCTGCATCCCAAAATTAGGTATAAAATATTTATACCCAGTGACTAATTCTTTATAACTATATGTAAAGAAAAATTAATACTTTAGAATTAGTTTTTCTAATTCTAATTAATTATTTTTACGATTTTCTTCTTGTTTTAAAAAGTCGCAAAGCTGCTCCAAACGCTTATCTTCCATTGCATCAATTAGTTCTTGAATATCTTTTATTTTGTTGAGAGCAAATCCTGTTTCAGCGATTAATACACAATCGTTGCAGAGTCTGTAACCACTGTATTCTATTGAACCGGCAAGTGATTTTTCCTGACCGCAGCAGTCGCATTCAAACATTTCATGTTCCAGAGAAGGGTCTTCTTCAAGGTCATCAATCACCATTTGGGCAGCGATTTCCTGCATTTCTTTTACAATTTCTTCTTCTGACTTCATTATTTCACCAAATCTTTCATTTCTTTAACAGCTTCCGGAAGTCCGATAAATATGGCACGTGAGATAATACTATGACCAATATTTAATTCATATAAACCCGGTATTTCGTGCATTCTGTAAACATTGTCGTAGTTAAGACCATGTCCGGCATTAACTTTCAGACCGAGTGATTGCGCAAGTGCGGCTGAGTTTTTAAGTTTTAAAAATTCAGTTTCTTCTTCAATTGTTCCGAATTTTTCGGAATATTGGCCGGTGTGCATTTCAATAAATTGAGCGCCTGTTTTTGCGGAGGCTTGAACCTGATCTTCTGTCGGGTCTATAAATAAGCTTACCAAAATTCCCGCATCAACTAGCGGTTTCACAAATGTGGTAACTTTTTCAAGCTGACCTGCAACATCAAGTCCGCCCTCGGTTGTTACTTCCTGTCTTTTTTCAGGAACAAGACAGACTGAGTGAGGTTTGATTTCAAGCGCTATTTTCTGCATTTCATCGGTAACCGCCATTTCTAAATTCAGGTTTGTTTTAAGTGTCTGAATTAATGTTTTGACGTCGCTGTCTTTAATATGTCTTCTGTCTTCTCTTAAGTGTGTTGTAATGGATGTTGCACCGTTAAGTTCGCAGATTTCAGCTGCTTTTATTGTATCGGGTTCAACTCCTCCTCTTGCATTTCTTAATGTGGCAACGTGATCTATATTTACGCCTAGTAACATTTCTCTCCTTTTATTCTTCTTTTAGTTTTTTAATCTTAATCCCATCGGCTTCAATTTCAAGTGACACCTTATCTAATACAGGATTGATTCCAAATCCTTCAAGTATAGATTTTGGTATAATTAAACCCCAGCTGTTGCCTATATTGCGAAGTTTTTTAATAATCATTGTTATTACTCCTGTTGCTATTATTATAAAGCAAATACTTGACTTTTTGTAGCTACCTATGTTATAACATAGGTAGCTACAAAAGGGAGATATTATGAATAAAAGCAAGCACAGTTTTGATGAAAGATTTGAAATAATAACAGATGGTGTCAATATTTTGTATGTTTATTTACATCTGTTAAAAGGCTATACAGAAATGGAAGGCACAAGCAATAATGAGGTTGCAATAATAGATATATTTATGGACAACATTATTGAAGAAATTGATAAAATTTCCAGCTGCGTTTAGTATTTACTTATTTTTAACAAAGCCGTGTATGACGGCAGAATTGTTATTTTTTCGTCGCTTTTAATTGAACCTGTAACAAATTTAATTGCTTTTTTTACATCGGGTTCAACTATAATTTTTTCTTTAGGAAGCCCTGCATATTTAAGTCTTGCGGCCATGTCATACGCTCTTATGCCTGAAGTTACAACAAGCTTTTGTGCATTTTTTAACTGTTCAAAATCACTGTCCCAGAGCCATGAGATATCTCTACCGTCTGCATAATCATCATTTATTGCAATAATTATATTTGAATTTAAATCGACTGTTTTTAATACTTCACTTGCACCGGCAGGGTTTTTAATCAACTGTATAAGTGTCTTGTGTCCGTTTATAATTCTTGTTTCAGTTCGTCCGAAAATTGAGTGAAAGCTGTTCAGTGCATTTTGGATTTTTTCCTGAGTTAAACCGTTTTCAAATGCTGTAGTAATCGCGGCCAGAGCATTATAGGCATTGTACAGGCCTACAAGGTTTACTTTAAACTCAAATGTTATTCCGTTATGTTCAACTGATAATATTGAATAATCATCAAATATTTTTACCTTTGCGGAATAATCACATTTCTCACGCTTATAACCGCATTTTTCGCAGTAATAATGTCCTTGTTGTGCATAAAACCTGTTTGTGTATTTTAACGGTTCCCCGCATATACAATTAAATACTTCTTGCGGGGCGTTAGATTCATCTTTGTATCTGCAATTATATTCAATCTCATCAAACCCATAATATACAGCCGGATTGTTTTTTGCAAAAGAAGCTACAATCGGGTCATCCGCATTCAAAATAAGTTTTAAATCAGGATTTTTGGCAATTGCTTCCTGAATAATTTTTGCAGTGAAATCAAGTTCTCCGTATCTGTCTAACTGGTCGCGGAAAAGGTTTGTCACTACAAGGAAATCGCCTTTTACAAAATCATAAACTTTTGTAAGGTAAGCTTCATCTGTTTCAATTACCGCATAATCAAATTTTTTAAAAGGGCTTATATCAATGGCAAATACGTTTGCTATTCCTGTGAGCATGTTTGCACCTTTCAGGTTATGAACAACTTTTTTACCGGCGTTTCCCAGAATATGTGCGATAAGCCCTGAAGTTGTTGTTTTACCGTTTGTTCCGGTTATATTTATAAATTTATGTTTTATATATTTTCTGGAAAAAGAAAGAAAATCGGGACATATTTTCAGTGCAATGTATCCTGCATAAGAAGTTCCCGGTTTTTTCAAAAGCTTAAGCCCGAGAAATGCAGCTTTTGCACTAAATAATGCTGTATAAAATTTTAATGTTTTAATCATAAATAGTCCTATGAGTGTATTCCAATTTAATAGAATTTATTCTATACTTCAAATATAATACAAAAGTAAGAATTATAAAAATGTATTTTTTTATTGCAATAATTTTAATAGCGGAATTGATAGTCGCAATCAACGTAATTTGTCTGATAAACAAACTGGACAAAAAAGCTTTAATTTTAAACGAACAGGTTTTGAACGTACGTCCTAAAATGCACTCAGCTTTATCTTCTTTGAAAGACGGTGTTGAAAAACTGGTATTAGGTGTGCATGGTTTGTGTAAATATGCCGAGCTGAAAAAACGCGAGTATGCACTTATTATTGCAAGAAATATTTTGTTATACTTACTATTGTTTACTTTAAAAGGAAAAAGCAAAAAATGTGTTTCCGCAATGCAGCTTGCAGTAGTTTTAAAAGACTGCTGGGATAAAGGAACTTCTTGTAATTAATAAAAAAATATGTTATGATAACTGAACAAAAGAAAGTCGAGGTCACGAGATGAGTAAAAATAAATCATTTATGTTTGGTATGGGGCTTATAGCAGGTGTAATCGGCGGTGTAATCGCAGGTGTTCTTTATGCTCCGAAACCCGGTGAAGAATCAAGACGCGAGTTGAAAGAAGCTGCTTGCAAATTGTATGAAGAAAATTCACCTGCAATTTCAGAAGCTAAAAAACAGGCGCTTGAATCAGTTGATCTAATGAGATATAAACTTGAAAGACAATTGAGAAAGTTTAGCAATATGCTGAAAAACAGAAAGCTTCGCAAAGCAAAAGAGCTTGAAGACGGCGAAACTGAATTCACTTACTAACTTATAAGGAAAATTAATTATGGACTTTTCACAAATAGCATTAAATCAGGGGCTTACATTTCTGGCATGGGTAACAAGTGTTGTATTGATTGTTGTTGCCGGTTTTCTGGTAAAACTATTGATAGACCTGTCAAAATTGTCAAAAAATCTAAACGAGACCTCTGTAATGCTTAATACAGAACTAAAACCGACTTTAAAAGAGTTGAATGAAACGCTTCACACTATAAATGAGCTTGTAAAAAGCACCGATAAAGGTGTTGACAGCGTTAAAACTATAATAGAGAGAGTTATAGGCAAAACAAAACTTTTATCAGAATCAATATTTGGCGGATTTTTAAAGGGGTTTGTTTCAATGCTCGGGTTATTTTCTAAAAAATAGCCGTTTTTGGGGATTGAAAAATTTCCGATTACCGTAAAATATAAATGAACAAGAAAAGGAGTAAAATATATGTCAGCAACAAGATTTTTAGCAGGTTTCATAGTAGGCGGTGCAATAGGTGCCATAACAGGTATTTTGCTGGCGCCAAAATCAGGTGAAGAAACCCGCGCAATGCTAGCCGATTCAGCAAAAGAAGCAATGAGAAAGGCAGATGAAACAGTAAAAGAAATTCAATCAAAAGCCGATGATGTTGTTTCAGATTTGCAGAAAAAAGGTGATGAGATTAAAGATAAGCTTCAGAATTTGATTAATCAGCAAAAACAGGAAGCTGAAGTTTAAACTTTTTATTATGCTAAGGAGAGGGCGCTTCTGCGCCCTCTCCAGCTGTTAATATTTATTTCAATTTAATGTTGGCTATAGTTATAGGCACAATCTTAATTGCCTGCTTTGTTAATTTTATTTATTCAAAGCATCATTAAGCGCTTTTTCAAGTGTAGCGATTTTTGCTTCCAAAACCTCAACTCTTGATGTACTTGATGAATTGGTTATAGAACTTTTTTCAAGCTCTCTTTTGTAGGCATTAAGTTTTTCTTTTTGTGTAAAATAAAATTGACCAACCCAGAGTATTCCGGTAAATAAGCCTGTAAATAAAACGATTAAAGTGTAAATTGCAAAATTTGTGTTTTGCATTCCCGCTTTCCATAAATTCAGGCTGAGCGGTGTGTCAGCGTTAAGAATGCCTGTACAAATTATGCACAATACTGCTAAAAATCCTATTATATTTAAAAGTGTTCTCATTAATTTCTCCTGTTTCTGTAATAAGTTAAAACCTTGTTTAATTTTTCATCAGGTTCAATTTCCAATTCTATTATCTCACCTGTGACGGGTTTTGTAAACCTTAAATAATATGATTGCAAAACCTGTTCTTCTGTCTTAACCCTGCCTTCTCCGGCGCCGTAAAGCGTGTCATTGTAAACCGGATGTTTCATATAACTTGTATGAACTCTTATTTGGTGAGTTCTTCCTGTTACAAGGGTTAATTCAACGTAAGTTGCCTCTTTAAACCTTTCAAGCACTTTTAGAATTGTAATGCTTTCTTTACCGCCGTCTTTAACCGGCACAACTGCCATCTTGTGCGGTTGTTTGGGGTGCCTGCCGATAGGAAACTCTATTCTGTCCGAGTCTCCGTTGTAATTTCCTTTTAAAACAGCCCTGTATTTTTTTGTAATCGCACGGTCTTTTATCTGCTGCGACAAAAATTCATGCGCCAAGTTATTTTTTGCAACCATTAAAAGTCCGGAAGTATTTCTGTCCAGCCTGTGAAGAATTCCGCGTCTAAATTCGCCGTTAATATCAGAAAGATTACTTCCATATTTAAATAACAGTGCATTAACTAAAGTGTTTGTACGTTCAATTGATGTAGGATGTGTAAGCATTCCGGAGGGTTTGTTTACAACTAGCATGTTTTCATCTTCGTAAACAATTTCGAGCGGAATATTCTGCGGCTCAATTTTTATTTCTTCATCTTCTAATTTATCAAATTCGACTTTGTCTCCGATTTTTAATGTATAGGCAGGCTTTTTCTCTAATCCGTTTACCAGAACTTTGCCGTCCTTTATAAAACCCTGGATTTTAGAACGTGAAATATCCGAAAACATTCCTGAAAGGTAGTTGTCTAAACGTATATTCTCATCATTTTCATCAATAAAAATTATCATAATTTCTTTTTAAGCAGAATTATTATTATAATTGCAATTACACTT
Source organism: Candidatus Gastranaerophilales bacterium (assembly GCA_947857085.1). Taxonomy (GTDB): domain Bacteria; phylum Cyanobacteriota; class Vampirovibrionia; order Gastranaerophilales; family Gastranaerophilaceae; genus SIG32. The sequence goes on from CANUDF010000003.1 coordinate 10,400, forward strand.
AAGTTTATAAATATATCGGAAATATTAAATACTGGAAAATCAACAAAGTTAAGCTGTATATAATCTCTCACAAATCCGAGAGCTATTCTTTCATGAAGATTTCCGCCTATACCTGCGCTTAACATTGCCAGAAAAAATAGTGTTTTCATTGATATTGTTGAAATATGTTTTATTATGTAAGCAACAATTGCACATATTGCTACAACAGATACAATTATAAGAAGTTCTCTTGAATCTTTTAAGATACTGAATGCAGCACCGGTATTTTCTATATAATTAAGAGATAAAACTTCATTTGAGTAGGAAAAACCATGCAGAAGCTTTGTTACTATAAAGTCTGAAAAATAAAGAGTAACAAATACCAGAAAAGCAAAACATATGGAAAAATAAAAATATTTACTAATCTTTTTCTGCATCTTTAACCTCATTTTCAACATTTACACGTGTCATGATAAAAGCTATTCCGGCAAGGTAAACACGGATTTTGCCGACGCCTGCCGATTCAGATTTGGAAAGTCCTACGGATGCAACATTAAACTCGTTTTTTCCGTCGTTATTTGCGTAAAACATTCTCTCAAGGATATTATCGTCCGGAAGTTTTCTAAAAATTTCTTCTGATTTTTCCTGAGGATATGTTATGACGTCTCGTCCTATAGAAGCTATAACAAAAGCATTTTCAGGCAAATCTATGTTTAAGGTCGAAGTATAATATTCTCCGGGTTTTACTTTCTCAGGAGACTTTAATTCCATGTTAATAAATCTTGTGTCTCCATATTTTAAATAGGACTTTTCGTTATTTACTTTTTCACTGCAAATTAACCATTTCCCGTCAACTTTTTTAAGGTAATATGTACCGTTTGAATATGAATGAAGTTCGCCGAAGATTTGAACACCTTCTGCAATTTGTGTTGATGTTGCAAGAGATGTTTCGTAAACATCGGCAGAAGCTTTGTCTTTGTCAACATTAATATTCTTAATATCTATAGTATAAACAATATCAGGATAAGATTCCCAGGTCTCTTTTATTAAAGAAAAATAAACGTCTTTAGTAAATCCGTCGGCACTTTTAAAGTCAGGAGCATATAGAGTAGAAAGTCCTTTATAATTGTATTTAGAGGCAAATTTGTTTTGTTTTTCAAGGACTTTTCTAATATCTTTTTCAGCACGTTTGTCCTGATAATTTTGAATGAACTCGGCTTTTTTTTCTGAAAAATAACCGGCTTGTGCTGGTAAATAAACATTTCCGGCAGTTAATAATCCTAAAATTAATATGAATAGTAATTTCTTCATAGCAATAATTATATGATAAAAGTTTCAAAATAGTAATAATGTAAAGAAATAATTTTGAAAAAGGGCTTTCTTCATGCTAGGATTTTTTTAACAGGGAGAGAAAAAGAATGAAAGAAAGTTATTTTCCACAGGAAATAGAAAAAAAATGGCAGAAAATCTGGGATGAAACAGATGCCTTTAAAACATATAATAACAGTGACAAACCAAAATATTATGCTTTGTCCATGTTTCCGTATCCGTCAGGAAAACTCCATATGGGACATGTCAGAAACTATACAATTACAGATGTAATTGCGAGATTTAAAAAAGCTCAAGGGTACAATGTGCTTCACCCGATGGGCTGGGACAGTTTCGGGCTTCCTGCGGAAAATGCTGCAATGAAACATGGTGCTGACCCTGAAACATGGACTGATGAAAATATTGCATATATGACCAAACAGCTTAAAATGCTCGGCTTGTCTTATGATTGGGACAGAGAAGTTACTACTTGCAAGCCCGATTATTATAAATGGACACAATGGCTTTTTCTTCAATTGTATAAAAAAGGCTTGGCATATAAAAAAGAAGCTGCCGTTAACTGGTGTGAAAACTGTGCAACAGTCCTTGCAAACGAACAGGTTATTGACGGCAAATGCTGGAGATGCGACGGCGTTGTAGAAAAGAAATACCTTTCACAGTGGTTTTTAAAAATAACAGATTACGCGGATGTTTTGTTGAATGATTTGGACAAACTTCCGGGCTGGGGCGATAACGTTAAAACTATGCAGGCAAACTGGATAGGAAAATCCCACGGCGCGATTTTAAAATTTAAAGTCGTTGAAAAAGATATGGAAATTCCTGTATATACAACCAGACCTGATACGGCTTACGGTATTACTTACCTTGTTGTCGCACCTGAGTACAAGGATATTGAAGCCTTAACAACACCGGAACAAAAGGCGGCTGTTGAAGAATATCGTGCAAATGCACGTAAAATGACTGAAATAGAAAGGCTTTCAACCGACAGGGTTAAAACAGGCGTTCCTCTCGGAACTCATGCAATAAATCCGTTCACAGGCGAAAAATTCCCGTTGTGGACTGCGGATTATGCTCTTGTGGAATACGGAACAGGTGCTGTAATGGCGGTTCCAACTCATGACACAAGAGACTTTGATTTTGCGAAAAAATATAACCTGCCGATGAAAGTCGTCATTCAAAATCCAGAAAAACCGTCCGACTGCAAGGATGAAGCATACACAGAATCCGGAGTTCTTGTAAATTCAGGCGAATTTAACGGAATGAGTAATGAAGACGCCAAAAAGGCTATTACGGAAAAAGTAGTAAAAGGCGGTTTCGGTGAATTTAAGACACAATACAGGCTGCGCGACTGGCTGATTTCAAGACAGCGTTACTGGGGCGCTCCTATTCCGGTTGTTTACTGTGACAAGTGCGGTATTGTGCCGGTTGATGAAAAAGACCTGCCGGTTATGCTTCCAAAAGATGTTGATTTTAAGGTTGTCGGCAAATCTCCTATAACAACATCAAAAAGTTTTGCAGAAACAACTTGTCCTTACTGCGGCGGCCCTGCAAGACGCGAAACCGACACAATGGATACCTTTATGTGCTCAAGCTGGTATTATTTACGTTATTCTGATGCTAAAAATTCAGAAAAACCGTTTGATAAAGACTTGGTAAATAAATGGCTTCCTGTAGATCAGTATGTCGGCGGTATTGAACACGCAATTTTACATTTGTTATATTCAAGATTTTTCACAAAAGCTCTGAGAGATTTAGGTTTGCTTGATTTTGATGAACCTTTTAAAAACCTGTTGACTCAAGGCATGGTGTTAAAAGATGGTTCCAAAATGTCAAAATCCAAAGGCAACACAGTTGATCCTGATGAAATTTTTGAAAACTACGGGGCAGATACTGCAAGATTATTTATCCTGTCAGATTCACCTCCGGCACGTGATTTTGACTGGTCTGATGCAGGTGTTGAAGGCTGTTACAAGTTCTTAAACAGAGTTTGGAGGCTTATAGCTTCAAATTCTCAATACATCACGCTTAATTATCAGTTAAGCAATACACTTAGAAAAGACAATGATGATTTGGTTCGTATTGTTCACATGGCAATCAAAGGAATTACAAATGATATTTCCAATGACTTCCAGTTTAATACTGTAATATCTAAATACAGAGAGCTTACAAATGCCATATATGATTGGCAGTCTAAAAAATCGCAGCCTGATGAAGAAGACAAAAATGTTTTAAGCTTTGCGATAATTGCCTTGATTAAGTTAATGTCTCCTGTAGCGGTGCATTTGACAGAAGAAGCATGGCATGAATTGGGAGCGAAAACTTCTATTCATGATGAACCTTGGCTTGAATGGGATGAAAATCTTGCAAAAGCAAGTTCAATAACTCTTGTTGTTCAGGTTAACGGAAAAGTTAAGGATAAAATAGAAGTTGACGAGGCGCTTTCCCAAGATGAACTGAAAGAAATTGCCCTTAATAGTCCGAAAATTAAAGAGTTAACAGCCGGACACGAGATTGTTAAGGTTATTGTTGTTCCGAAAAAACTGGTTAATATCGTAATAAAATAAAAAAGAGCCTTTATAGGCTCTTTTTTATGATATACTTAAAAAGTACAAAAAGCGAAGGAGGAAATATGAGAAAATTAATTAATGTAGGCCTCGGGGGGGGGGCAAAAAATTAACACCCTCTAAGCCAGAAGTTGCAGAAATTTCCAACTTGATTTATAATTCTAATATACAGCCTTATAAATCAAGAAAGGGAATTATGAAACATTACGGATTTACTTTAGCAGAAACACTTATTACGTTAGGAATTATCGGAGTTATTGCGGCATTAACATTGCCAAGTGTAATGTCAAACTATAAAAACAAAACTTATGTTGCACAGCTGCAAAAGGTTTATAATCAGCTCTCCAATGCAGCTTCGCAAATAATGTTAGATGAAGAGGTGGATAATCTTGCAGATAGTTATTTATCAGAAACTGTTATAGAAGGAGAAGACAACTCTTCGGTTAAAGCTTCAGGGGCTGCAAAATTTATAAAAAAATACTTTAAAGTAACTAAAGATTGTGGATATGCAGCGGAATGGGGTGATTCTACGGATTGTTTTGCGGAGACATATAAATCTCTGGGTAAAACAGAAACCTCATCACCGGCTATATCCTCTGGTTCATATTGTGCATCTTTAAATACAGGTGCATCTATATGTATTAATGTTATGAGTCAGGATAACAAAGAATGGGATGACCATGGATATTCTAGTGTTGCGGTTGATATAAATGGTAAAAAAGGACCAAATATTGGAGGAAGAGACTTCTTTACATTCAGGCTGCATACCGATGGAAAATTAGGTGAGTCATATTTGCCTGATACATATCATGCCGGAGACAGATGTACTGATATGGGCTTTGGAGAAGATAATAATGCTGCTTTATATGGAGCAAATTGTTTTGATAAAATTGTAGGCAGCGGATGGTCAATGGATTATTAAAAAAAGAACCCTTGAGGGTTCTTTTTTTATGAATATATTAATAAATCATAACATTAAGCCCTGTTGCTTATTTTGGTATTATAATAGAAATAGTAAATAGCAGATTTAAATATGAAGACAGGGACAAAAAATTGAAAGAGAAATATCACTTTATTGCAATAGGCGGAATAGGAATGAGCGGGCTTGCAAAATACCTTTTGGAAAATGGTTATGAGGTATCAGGCTCTGATATTAATGACAGCAAATATATTGATAAGCTTAGAGATTTAGGTGCAAGAGTTTTTATAGGACACAGTGAAGATAATTTGCCGGAAGATTGTATTGTTGTTGCAAGTACGGCAATTAAAGAAAATAATCCGGAAATGCAAAAAGCAAGACGCTTAGGCTTAAAAGTTTACCATCGTTCTGATGTGCTTGCTAAATTGTCTCAAATGGGAAAGTTTTTTCTTGGATATTCAGGTACTCACGGCAAGACTACAACAAGCGGGCTTTCTGCATATGTATTAGAAAAGGCGGGACTTGAGCCGTCATATGTTGTAGGTGGTATAATTCCAGATATTGGTACAAATGCACATTCTCAAAACGGAAAATTTTTCTGTGCTGAGCTTGATGAAAGTGATGGTACAATCGTCAAATATTCGCCTGATATTGTTGTCGTAAATAATCTTGAAGCAGATCATCTTGATTTTTACAAAAACGGTTTGGATTCAATTATTGAAACCTTTGATAAATTCATATCAGCTCTTAAACCTGATGTTAAAGTTTTAATAAATAACGACTGTAATGGCACTGTTAGACTATCCGGCAGAGATTTTATTACTTTCGGATTGAATGATGCAGATTATACTGCTAAAAATATTGAGTATAATGAGGATTATACAACCTTTGATATTTTGTTTAACGGTAAATTCTTATCTGATATGAAAATCTGTCTTAAAGGTGTTCATAATGTTTACAACTCTCTGGCTGTATTTGCAAGCCTTCACCAAGCAGGTGTTGATATTGAAAGTATTAAACCTCATTTTGCTACATTTACCGGTATGGGAAGACGTTTCCAAAAGGTTTGTGAATTTAATGGTATATCTGTATATGATGATTATGCACATCATCCTACAGAAATTAAAGCTACTCTGTCTTCTGCAAAATCATTTAAAAACAGAAATGTTATTGCAGTTTTTCAACCGCACAGATATTCAAGGTTAAGCAATTTGTGGAATGATTTTCTGAATGCATTTGAGGGTGTAAACAGGGTTGTTGTTACTGATGTATATGCAGCTTCTGAGACGCCTATTGAAGGCATTAACTCGGAAAGGTTTGTAGAAGAACTCTCTAAAAAGTATTCTGCCGAGTATATTTCAGGCGATATGAAAGAAGTTGCTAAAACTTTATTTAAGGAATTAAAATCAGGTGATATTGTCATAGGACTTGGTGCTGGTACAATTACTAACCTTGGAAAAGAACTTTTAGAGTTAAGCAGGGAGATTATAAATGCAGGAAAATAATTTTGATATATCTAAACTTACTTCATTTAAAGTCGGTGGGAAAGTGAACAGAATGTATTTTCCGGAATCTGTCGATGAATTTGTTCAGGTATTAAAATCCGAACCTGATGCTGTTGTTGTTGGAAATTTGTCTAATATTCTTGTTTCATCATACGGGTTCGACGGGGTTGTAATTTGTACAAAACGTATTGATGGAATTAATATTGACGGTAATATAATTACGGCAGGGGCCGGTGTTCGAGGGACAAAATTATCCAAGCTTGCAGCTGCAAATAATTTAAGCGGATTAGAATTTATGATAGCTTTTCCGGGCTCAGTTGGCGGAGAAGTTTATATGAATGCCGGTGCACACGGTCAAATGGTTGCCGATGTTTTGAAATCTGCTAAAATTTACTGTCCTGAAAGAGGCGTTATAACATTAACAAATGAAAATATGGATTTTTCATACAGGACGTCCGTTTGTCAGAAAAAGTCTTATACTATTCTGGAAGCTCAATTTGAATTGAAACCTGATACTTCTGAAAATATTCAGGAAAAAATGAATGAAAATTTGTCATTCAGACAAAATAAGCAGCCATCGTTAACATTGCCTAATTGCGGTAGTGTTTTCAAAAATCCCGAAGGTAATTCTGCAGGGCGTCTTCTTGAATCTATAGGCGCCAAACAAATGGCTGTCGGCGGCGTTCATGTTTTTGAAAAACATGCGAATTTTATTATTAACGAAGACAATGGAACATCATATGATATCTTGACTTTAATGGATAAAATGTCATCAGCGGTGGAGGATAAATACGGTATAAAACTTATTCCGGAAGTCAAATATCTTGGTGGAAATAACGAAAAAGAGGTTGAATTATGCAGGAAATTAAAAATAGATATGATATAAATTCAAAAATAGCAGTATTATCCGGCGGGTTATCTACAGAGCGTGAAATATCAATGCGTTCGGGAAAAGGCTGCTTTGAAGCCTTACAAAGACTAGGTTATAAAAATGCTGAAATAGTTGTCGTGGATAAAGATATTGCTTTGAAACTAAAAGAAGGCAAATATGATTATGCCTTTAATGCACTTCACGGAAAATATGGTGAGGACGGCTGTATTCAAGGACTTTTAGAAGTTCTGCAAATCCCATATACCGGATGCGGGGTTATGGCAAGTTCAATTTGTATGAATAAAGAATACACCAAGCGTATTTTGTCTACAAACCCTCAAATTACAATGGCGAAATCTGCATTTGTAAGAAAAGGAGAGGACTTATTTGAAAAAACAAAAGAACTGAGTTATCCACTCTTTGTAAAGCCTGTGAGCGAAGGTTCAAGTTTTGGGATGACAAAGGTTGATAAAAAAGAAGATTTGCAAGCTGCTTACGATGTTGCTGTAAAATACAATGATGATGTCTTAATAGAGGAATTTATAGACGGGTTTTTCGTAACTGTCGGTGTTCTTGAGCGTGACGGTAAGCCTTTTGCAACAGAAATTCTTGAAATTAGACCAAAAACGGAGTGGTATGATTTTGAAGCTAAATATACAAATGGAATGTCTGAATTTATCTGTCCTGCAAATTTGTCAGAGACAGTTACAAACAATGTTAAACAGGCTGCCGTTGAGGCATTTGAAACAGCAGGATGCAGCGGTGTTTCCAGAGTTGATTTTATGATGAAGGATAATATACCTTATCTTCTGGAAATTAATACAAGTCCGGGTATGACTTCAACAAGTGATTTACCTGCCCAGGCTGCGGCAATGCAAATAGATTACGATAATTTGGTATTACTTATTTTAAATAGTGCGGGATTAAATAAATAATGGCAGAATATGAAGAGTTTGAAAATCCCGAAGAACTTCTGAGAAGTAAGCAGAGGGAAAGAAAGTTAAGAAAAGGCAAAAAAAAGCAGAGCTTTTTTAAAAGTGTCTTACGCTTTTTTACCGGCTGCGGTATAATATTTGCAGTTGTTTATTTTTCAAGATTAAGCGGCTGGTATCTTCCTAAGGATGCTTTTAAAACTCTTAATCCATCATATGTGCAAATCGTTAATAATAGAGTTGTAAAAATAAATAAAATCAAAAGTGTCATGAAAGACGTACAGGTGCCTGTCCTGCCGTTGTATATGGCCGATTTAAATGACTTAAGATATAAACTTATGTCTTTAGCGCCGGTTGAAAGTGTTTATATACGCAGATATGCATTTCCTGCTAGAATTCTTATAATAATACGTGAAGCAATGCCTGTTATTACAGTTGCACCGGATATGAATGTCCAGCCTGTGGCAGCTTTTACCAAAGAAGGACGGCTGATTACCGGTGCTGATTATCTTCCTTTGCCGGCAGAATACCGTACAATAAGAGTATTATCATATGGTAATAAGGGTGATGATTACCGAAAATGGAATGCTGATAAAATTCATGAGCTTGAAAAAATTGCAAAATATGTTGAAACCTTTTCCCGCGAGAAAATAGAATATATTGATTTAAGAAACCCAAATGATGTCTACGTAAAAATAAACACAGTTCTTATAAGGCTTGGACAACAGGATTCAAATATTTACGAAAGAATTAAACGTATTCCGTCAATTCTCCCGCAAATCAAAAAGGTTCAAGGAAAAGTAAAGTATATTGATTTAAGCTGGGAAAAAGTAAACTATTTAAAACTGGAGTGAATGTAATGATTACCGCAATAGCACAGATAAGATTTAAAACAGCTGATTTTGATTTTAATTTAAAACAGATTGATGAACAGGTGATAAATACTAATTGTGACCTAATAATATTTCCATCACTTGAGCTTGAAGAAACCGGCGGCAAAGATTTGGTTTTTGATGACCGGTGCTGTAAAAAACAGATTGAATTTTATGAGAAAATTGCTGCTAGAAATTATGATAAAGCAGTTCTTATCGGAGATATTTTAATTCATAATGGTGAAATTTATGCTTCGGATGACGGTTTTTTCGTGATTTTCGGGAAAAATATTTATGTTGATGAAATTTACAGAGATGATGTTATATGTGATTTATATGTTCTTTCAAAAAATAAGTATTTTGTTATGAATACGTACAGAGATTTTATTGAAAGTATAAATTCCAGAAACGATTTTGTATATATTAATGCAATAGGTATGGCCGATGAAAATATTTATGCCGGCGGAAGTTTTGCAAAAAATAGTCATAATGAACTGGTTCTTCACTTGCCTTTATGTGAACCGGTTTGCAGTATTGTTGACTTTAATAGAGCTATTGAGTTTACAGAAGCACCGGAAGAAGAATTGATTTACAGAGTTACAACCTTTGCATTAAAAGAATATTGTGAAAATACCGGATTTAAAAAGGTTGTTTTAGGTCTTTCGGGCGGAATAGACAGTGCTTTGACGGCAGTACTTGCGGCACGTGCTGTAGGGCCTGAAAATGTGCTAGGAGTTTTAATGCCCAGTATGTATTCGTCAGAAGGCAGTGTGACAGATTCTATTAAACTGGCGCAGATAATTGGTATTAAAACAGAAAAACATTCTATTACACCTTTATTTGATAATTTTATAGATAAAATATCACATGAACTTAAACACGATTTAGCTGAAGAAAATCTTCAGGCAAGACTGCGCGGACTTATTTTAATGTTTTTCTCAAATAGAGATAACAGACTGTTGCTTTCAACAGGCAATAAATCTGAAATTGCTATGGGATTTGGAACTCTATACGGCGATATGGCAGGCGGTTTAAATTTGATTTGCGATTTAACAAAAACAAGAGTTTATAAGCTTTGTGATTATATTAACAAGGATTATGAAATTATTCCACAGGAAATTATTGACAAGGCTCCGTCTGCCGAACTTCACCCGGGACAAAAGGATCAGGACAGATTGCCTGAGTATGCTGTTTTAGATGATATTATTGAAATGTATATAGAACAAAAACAGCCATTTGAAAAAATTGCCGCAAAATACGGGAGTGAACTTGTTCAGGATACTATCAGAAAAATTTACAGAGCCCAGTTTAAGCGTAAACAAAGCTGTCTCGGAGTAAGGCTTACGGAGTGTTCTTTCTGTAACGGTGTGAATTTACCTGTAATGCAGAGGTTTTATTAGTATGAATTATGATGATGCAGTTAAACTTTTAACAGGTCAGGGAAAATTTCATATTGAACTTGGACTTGAGAGAATTACTGCAATTCTTGATTTGCTGGGAAACCCTCAAGATAAATTGAAATGTATTCATGTTGCTGGAACTAATGGTAAGGGTTCAGTATGTGCTATTTTAGCCGCTGTTTTAAAAGAAGCCGGCATGAAAATAGGACTTTATACCAGTCCGCATATATTTGAATATACAGAAAGAATTAAAATTTCCGGAGACGAAATATCAAAAGACGATTTTGCCAAATATGTCAAAAAAGTTTGTAAAACTGCCGATAAAAATAATATTTACCTTACAGAATTTGAAATTTTAACCGCGATTATGTTTAAATACTTTGCCGATAAAAAGGTTGATGTTGTAGTTTTGGAAACAGGTTTGGGAGGAAGGTTTGATGCTACAAATGTTATAAAATCAAATCTTTGTTCTATAATTACCCACATTGATTTTGACCATACAGAAAGACTTGGCAGCACTTTATCCAAAATTGCTTTTGAAAAAGCAGGGTTAATAAAAGAAAATTGCCCTGTTATTACTGCGGAGGGTTATGAAGTATTTAAAGATACTGCTGATAAGAAAAATGCAATGCTTATTATGGTAGCACCATTTGAAGATACATCAAATCTCTCATTAAAAGGTTTATACCAACAGGAAAATTTATCACTTGCTCTTTCTGCAATAAGGTATTTGTTCCCTCAAATATCCGAAACAGTTATTCAGGACGGTTTAAAGCATGTTCAGCACCCGTTTCGGTTTCAATATTTAAAAGAAAAAAATATGATAATTGATGCGGCTCATAACCCTAACGGTATAAGAGCTCTGAAACAAAGCCTTGATTACTATTATTCTGATATGCCGAGACGCTTTGTATTCGGTTGTCTTAAAAATAAGGATTATGCTTCTATGATAAGAGAATTATTTGATAAAAATGATGAAATTTACTTTTATCATTTTGACTATCCTAATTCAGCATCAGTAGAGGAACTTAAATCTGTCTTCCCGTATCCGTCAAATGAATTTACTGAAAAGTTTGACTACTCGGACGGAAAATTAACAATAGTATGCGGCTCTTTTTATATGATGAAAGAAGTTCTGTCAAAATTATAAGTTAATTTTCATTACCTTTTGAAACCATTTCTTCAATAAGATTATTCAATCTTGCCGGTGAAAATTTAGAACATGAATTCCAGATTAAAGTCGGCTTAGGTTCCTTAAGCGAAGGGCTTGGATAGTCGCAGTTGCAGACACCTTTTAACATGTTTGTTGAACCATCTACACTGGATGTAAAATGTGAACAGCAGTTACAAATTTTTAAAATAAATCCATAATCATCAAGTTTTGATTTTAATTCCTGTAACGCATCAATCATCCTTAAATGACCGCTTGTAGTGTATTTTTTATTTTTAAATATAAATCTTACTTTTGAAAGCTCTTTGTCAGATATAAATTCTAATTTACACGGCAAGTCACTTTTACCGGTTGATACAACCACATCAATAGATAATTTTTCTTTTTCACTTGACACACGGCCCTCACTTATTTTTGACAAAATTTTTCGAATAGGCGGCAGATTTTTTATTATGTGGCCGGCTGAATATAATGGATATAAGCCTAATAAAATGAGTTCTTTGATGTTCAATTTTGAATTTATCAGACTTAAGCCAAAACCTGCAATTAATAGGATAAATGTGAATAGAACAACTTTAAAATCTACAAAAAAGTAATATTTATATGAATGCTTCATCAAACCTAAATATGCGAGTACAACTACCCAGAAATTAGGTGCAATAAGAGAAAAAACATGTTCTGTAAAAACAAAATTTCTGGTAAATATTCCCTTTAAACATTTTTTAAATAATTTTAACTTTTGAGAGATTCTGGGGCGTCTGAAAATATATTCCTCTGCATTTACAAATGTTTTAATATTTGGGTTATAGCTGCATTTAAAACCTATTTTCGATAGCAGCAGACTGTACTTAAGTTCGCTGTCTATATTCTTGAAGTCGACAGAGCCGATTTGATTAACTATATCTTTTTTTATAATAAATACGCCTGAATCTGCCTGAGAGGCAAGACCAAATAATGAACGCGCCTGTCTTATAAAATTCATATGATATTTTTGATAGACTGCTTTTATACTGTCGATTATATCTAAATTATCGGTTAACATAAGAGTTTCACCGCTTAATACAGAATTCTTAACAAGTGCTGAATTAACCGCAGATAAAAAGTCATTAGATATGCTTCTGTTGCCGTCAATAAAAATATATGAATCAATCCATTGGTCTTGTGCCAGCTGTTCAATTAACAAAGATACAGCCTGATCTTTTCCTAACGTTCCGTTGTCTTTAAAATTTATTACATTAACAAAACGGTTGTTATTAAATATTTGCTCAGAACCATCAGTACAGTTGTCTAATATTGCAAATACTTTAAAGCAATCAATAGGATAATCTTGCAGCTTTAGCTGGTTTATAAGATTTTCAAGAGTTGATTTATTATTATGTGTATAGATTACAACTGCTAAATGGTCTTTTTCTTCGTATTGTGAATACCTTTTTTCTATCTTGAAAGGTTTATCTTTAAGATTTCTTAGTGCTAGAGCAAAAAAGTATACTGAATAAACAACTATATATATGTATAATAAATCTAAAATATATTCCATGGATCTATTCCTTCCTGCTAAACATTTTAGTTAAAACTTAGAAAAATTTCCATTACATGTAAATAAATGTTGCCTTAAATAAAAAAGGCGGACAGAAGTCCGCCTTAATATTATTCAATTAAGCTATTAAACTAATTCTAATGTTCTTACTGCATTTTTTTCTGCTATTTGAACAAGGTTTCTGATAGTTGCCATCATTGACAATGTTGAATCCATTTTGTTTATGCATGACCCAACACCTATAGCTGAAGCCCCTGCAGCAAATGCAAACGGTGCAGTTGTCGGGTTAATGCCTGTTGCTGTCATTATAGGCATTTCAATATTTCTTACAAGTTCAAGTGTATTGGAAATTGTAAGTTCTGCTCTTTCCATCAAACCTCTGACACCATCAGCCTGACTATCTTTTGAGAAGTGACCTTCTGTTTGGATTAAGTCAACTCCTAAAGCTTCAAGTTCTCTTGCAAGTTCAATTTGCTCAGTGATAGCAATTTCACCCGGAATAGTAACTGAGAAGAATGTTTCTCTTTCGCCCAAAAGTTCAATAGTTTCTTTTGTTAATTTTAAAACTTCTTCAGCTGTGAAAGAAATTCCTTTTTTGTATAATACGTCAAAGTTGCCTAATTCAATTGCGTCTGCACCTAAATCAATTGCTTTTACCAATTCTTCCGGAACTATTGAAGAAACAAATAAAGGCAGTTCTGTCATTGAGCGAATTTCTTTTACGATTTCTTCTTTGGCACAGATATCAATTGCGCTTGCACCTGAATTTTCAGCAGAAGTAACTACTTTTTTGATATTTTGAATGTCAAAATTGTCGATACCTGCGATAACTTTAACTGCTTTTTTTTCTTGTAAATGTTGTTTAAATAAATCAATTCTTGCCATAATCAAATTCTCCTTATTGTCTTCTGAATTATACATTAAAATTTTAATAATTTCAAGAACTAACCCAAAATTAATGATTTATGGGAATACGAACTTAACGGAAATTATACATAATAAATACAAAGAGGGATTGATATGCTAAAAAAAGTCTTTTATATAATTATCGCTTTTATAATGGGCTTTACGCCTGTCTTTGCCGTAACCTATGAGCCTGATGAAAGAATTAATATAACAGTTTATGAAAAAATAAACCCTGCCATTGTTGCAATAGACGCACAATTAAATGATGGAGTTTCAGCCGGTACGGGCTGTGTTGTTTCTAAAGATGGTGTAATTTTAACCGGCTCTCACGTTGTTGAAGATTGCAAAGATATTGATGTTACTATGTATAACGGCCATGTTTACAAAGCTAAAATTATAGCTAAAATGGGTAAAAACAGAGACCTTGCACTTTTGAAAATAGAACCAAAAACACAACTGAAAACTGTTTCTTTCGGAAATTCCGAAGATGTAAAGGTTGGACAGAAAGTTCTGGCAATTGGAAACCCATTTGGCTTTTCAGGAACTTTAACACAAGGGATAGTGTCCAGAATTGATTATGCAAAAAACAGAATTCAAACAGATGCAGCTATAAATCCCGGCTGTTCCGGAGGCCCTCTGTTAAACTCAGCCGGAGAAGTTATTGGTATTAACCAGTCAATTTATAATCCGGATAATAATATTTCAAATATAGGAATAGGGTTTGCAATTCCTATTAATGATGCTAAAAAGTTTATCCAAAATGCAAACTTAGCCAGAAAATAATAAGCCGGTGTAAAGTTATTATAAATTTTTAGTTATAAATTCTTATTTCGTGCTATATTTGTTTTATAGAATAAGGAGGAATTTATGACAGAGTTTTATTACATGGATGGAAAATATGTTGAAGCTGAAAAAGCTTTTATCCCTGTAAGAACACACGCTTTTTTATACGGTACAGCTGTATTTGAAGGTATAAGAGCTTATTGGAACGAAGAAGAAAAACAATTATATGCTTTCAGGGTGCCTGAACACTATGAAAGACTTATTAGAAGCGGTAAAATTATGTATATGGAAAATCCGCATACAGTTGAAGAATACTGCAAAATTACTCAGGAACTTTTAAAGAAAAACGGTTATAAACAAGATGCATATATGCGTCCTACTTTATACAAATCAGCACAGAAAGTTGGTCCGGGGCTTTATGATAACCCTGATTCATTTATGATTATTGTTAACAAAATGGGTGATTATATTGATACCTCTAAAGGTTTGAAAGTATGCGTTTCAAGCTGGAGAAGAAACAGCGATAATGCTATTCCTCCAAGAGCTAAAGTTGCCGGTTCTTATGCTAATGCGGCATTAATTAAAACAGATGCTCATAATGCGGGTTTTGATGACGCTGTTGTTCTTGATGAACAGGGAAATGTTACTGAAGGGTCTGCAATGAACTTATTCCTTGTATTCGGCAATAAGCTTGTCACAACTACTAAAGCAGATAATATTCTGGTTGGTATTACAAGAAATACTGTTATGGAACTTGCAAAAGATTTAGGACTTGAAGTTGAAGAACGTAATGTTGACAGAACAGAACTTTATATTGCTGATGAAGCCTTCTATTGTGGTAC
Organism: Candidatus Gastranaerophilales bacterium; assembly: GCA_947857085.1. GTDB lineage: Bacteria > Cyanobacteriota > Vampirovibrionia > Gastranaerophilales > Gastranaerophilaceae > SIG32. Next base: position 26,010 of record CANUDF010000003.1, read on the forward strand.
AGGCGCTCAAATAAGCCCTATTGTAAGCATTGATAACAGAAAACTCGGGGCAGGTGTTGTTGGACCAATTGCAAAAGAACTTCAAAATCTTTACTTTGATGTTGTAAGAGGTAAAGTTCCTAAATATAAAAAATGGTGTATGCCGGTTTACTAATTGAGGTAAAATGATAGATTTTTTCGGACTTTGTGTCCTAAATTTAATTAAAAGCATTAAGTATTTACTGCAAAGACAGGTGAGATTTGCGAATGTAATAAGTCAGGCTGCTGCAATAAGTTATGATTCGCTTACAATCTCACTTGTTATTGCATTTATTTCAGCGGCTGTCATTGCAATTCAAGTATCTAAGCAATTTTTAATGTCCGGTGCAGAAACTTATATCGGCGGTACAATTGCTATTGTAATGATTAGGGAAATCGCACCGGGATTTGTTGCTCTTGCAATCGGGGCAAGGGCCGGGACTGCCATTTCTGCCGAAATTGCAAATATGCAGGTTACATCTCAGGTTGATGCAATGAAAACGTTAAAAGTTGATCCGGTAGGTTATTATTTTACTCCAAGAATTATTGCAGCAATGGTTACGGTTCCAATGGTAGTGTTGATTGCGGAAGTTGTCGGGATTTTAGGCGGAATGTTTGTCTCATCCGCAACAATTGGTTTGCATCCTGCAAGATATATGAATTCTGTCTGGGCCTGGCTTTCAACACGTGATGTTTACATAAGCCTTTTAAAAGCTTCTGTTTTTGGTGCTTTAATTGCTCTGGTCTGTGCAACTCAAGGATATGAAACTAAAGGCGGCGCAAAAGAAGTCGGCATTTCAACTACTCAGGCTGCAATTTTGTCTACACTTTATATGTTAATAGCAGACTTTTTGATTAATTTAGTATTTTACATAGCAAAATAGCTGATTAAGCCAGATATTTTTGTATTGTATCCTTTTCAAAAACTTCAATACTATCTTTAGAGTGAATAAATATCATACAGCTTATTAGTGATTTAAGTGTTTCAAAATCTGAAAAAGCCATTTTGTTGCGCATATCTTCCATATTATTTGCAAGAAACTCCATTATAACAGTTTTACCGTCAAATACCAGTCCGGCAAAATAATCAAAAGATTCTTTTGTTTTTATACCTTCTAAATAAATTACATCTGGAGACTGAAATTCAATAAATCTTGAAGCTTTATCCATATTAAACCCGATATTTTCGTTTAATTCGCACTGATTAACGCCTTTAAGAGTATATTTGGCAATACTTTCAAGTGTCATAATGTTTTTAGAATTATCTTTAGCTGCCTCTAATAGCAGAGAGTAAATAACATGCGTTTTACCGCTTAAAGGTGAGCCGCATACAAGAATTATACCGGGCTCTTGCAAAGACTTTTTAATCAATTTTAGTTCCTTGTCCGCATCAATGATGTTATTCAAAGCTTTAGGCGGTTTATAGATTTTTAGAAAAATTCTTTCACCCATAATTGTCGGGAATGTAGAAATACTTGCAACAAGGGTTACGTCATCAACTTTAAAATTTAATTTACCGAGCTGCGGAACTTCTGATACAGATGGATCAAGCTCGGCTAAAGTTTTTAATTTTGCAGCAAAAGAGGATATTAATACTGACGGTATTGAACCTTTATTCACGAGTTCACCATTCTTTTTGAAGTTTACGCCAAAGCCGGTATCTTCACCTTGAAAGGTAACCTCATGTACATTTTCCATAATTGCCTGCTTTAATATAGCTCTTATTATTTTTTGAATATGATTGTCGCTTAAATCTTCGCTGTGAAGTTCATCTCTCCAGTCATATTCAATATTTGTATCTGTAAATATTTCACCTACTGTACTGTCTGTTTTATAGTATTCTTCAATCTTTTTGTAAATACTTGTTTCAGATGAAATTACAGGTTCAATAGAGCATTCAGCACTTTCAATAATTTTGTCTATTGCAAATAAATCAAGAGGATCAGCCATTGCAACAGTTAAAGTATCTTCTATTTTAAATAAAGGAATAATTCTGTACCTTTTAGCATCTGAGATACTTATATATTTTAAACACGCAGGGTCAAGTGAATAGTCGTCTAGATTTACATATGGAATGTGAAGTTTAGCTTCAAGAAATTTTAATAAGGTTTCTTCAGTTATAACACCTGAATTTATTAAAGCTTGGCCAATATTGATATTTTGAGCATTGGAAATTTCTTCGGCCTGTTCAATAATCTCATATTGGACAAGTCCTGCTCTTACTAAATCATATTTAAGTTTTTCTAATGTCTTATTAGTAACTGTTTCCATTTAGTCTAAATACTCTTTAACTTTATTAACAACTTCATCTAAATCAAAAGGTTTTGTAATGTATTCGTCGGCGCCTGTTTCTTCGCCAATTAGTTTGTCTTCTTCCTGAGAACGTGCGGTTATCATTAATATTGGAATGTTTTTATATTTGTTATCATACTTTAAGAGCCGGCTGATTTTATATCCGTTAATTTTCGGCATCATAACATCAAGAATTATTAAATCAGGGATTATTTCTTTAGCTAACTTCAACCCATCTTCACCGTTATATGCACAATAGCAGACATAATCAGCTGCTTCCAATACAAATTTAAGACTCTCTACTATATCTTGTTCATCATCAACAATAAGAATTTTTTTCATACAATTTTCCCCTGTTAACATTATTATATCATATTTAAGCATGGGCAAGATTAATGTAACATTTCCTTAAAATTTAAACTCTGCATATTTCAGATAGAATAGTTGAAACAGGAACTGCAAAATAAAATCTGGAGCCTTTTTCAAGTTCGCTGTCACACCAGATAGCACCGTTATGGGCTTCTAGTAATTGTTTTGCAATAGGAAGCCCCAGCCCGGAACCGCCGACTTTTCTTGAGAGTGAATTTTCAATCTGTGCAAACTTATCAAATGCGCGAAGCAGGTCTTTTTCAGCAATTCCTATGCCTTGATCTTCAACACAAACCACAATATATTTTCCGCTTAGTTTCTTTAAATCTTCTTTAAAACATTCATGTGCATTTATTTGTGACGCATCTGCGATATGCGAGCGGATAGTAATAGTTTTTCCCTCCGGAGTAAATTTGATTGCATTAGAAACAAGATTTGTCAAAACCTGTTCAAGCCTTTGGGAATCAGCATAAATTTCAGGCAAATCAGCTGTTTCTTCAGCTATTAGGTTAAGACCTTTTTCTTTTGCGACACCGGAAAGTGACGATTTTACATAATCTATAACTGAATGGATATTCATATTTGCAAAATGGTAATCCATTTTTCCGGCTTCAATTTTAGAAAGGTCAAGCAAATCATTTATAATTCCTGCAAGCCGTTGGACATTTCTTTGCGCCATATTTAAAAATTTGCTGCCTGCTTCGTTAATTTCTCCGCATTTACCGCTTGACAATATATCAAGCGAATTTTTTATAGCAGTCAGGGGTGTTCTCAATTCATGTGAAACAATAGAGATAAATTCAGACTTTAATCTTTCAAGCTTTTCAAGTTTAAGATTTGTTTCTTTAATTTCCTGATAAAGTGTTGCGCTTTTTAACGGTAAAGAAACCTGCTGTGCAATGGTTTGAAAACAGGTTGCGTCATCTGATGAGAAAGGTGTTTCCTTAAATATTTCAATACATCCGAAAAAGTTATCCCCGAGACTTATTGGAGCAAACATATTGTCATATTGAAAAAGTGTAAATGTAAATCTGTTTGCAGGATATTTTACATTTTTGATTACCTTTAATGATTCAGTATCAATTTCAAACGGAGTCTTTTTATCTTCAAATAAAGATTTATAATTTAAAACAGTTCTTAGCTTAATCGCACTTAAAAGTTCATCAGAAATTTCGTATAAAGAATTCAGTATTAAAACAGGCTGTTCTTCCGTACAGAATGCAAGGGTGCAGGTTAAATCAAAACTGAGTGATTTATCCATTCCCTCAATCATATAATTAACAAGTTTTTGTTTGTCTAAAGATCCTGCAAATTGAGAACTTGTGCTGTATAAAACATTAAGTCTATATAAACTGTCCGCTAAATTTTTATTTGTATCTGAAAGCTGTTCAAGGGCGCTTTTTGTCTTTAAGTTAGCGCTGATAATTGATAGTATTAAATTTTCAGACATTTCTTCCGTCAAAAATGCATTTATATATTTTATAATATCCGGTTCAATACTACCATCTTTTACTAAAAGTATAAACGCTGTAGAACCGGTTATGGATTTGAGTTTTTTTATTAAGTTTTTAGTGCCGGAAAATGTACTGTCAAATATAATTACATCGGGGCAATTTATATCTATAATGCCCAAAATGGCAGCTTCATCGTAAGATGAATCGAATTCAAATGTTTTTTTATCAAAAAACGCAGAATATTGTTGAATTTTTTCTGTCCTGTCTGATACAAATAAAATTTTCCCCATACTATAATGTTATCAGGGTTTTAGTTTTTTGCAAATAAGTTAAATTTGTTAAAGCAGCTAACTGTTTTTTCTTTTTTTAGGAGTTCGTTGTTTACCATTGTTAGGACGTTTAGGTGCTGCAGTTTGAGCTGATGTTTGGATACGTTTAACACTGTAAACATCAGGAAGAGCCTGAAGGCAGTTAATAACTTTTTTCAATGTTTCTATATTATCAAGTTCAAGACCTATTTCAATAATACCAATATTATTACGAGATTTTACGTTTGCGGTAATAATATTGGTATTATTGTCCGAAACAGCGGCAATAATATCTTTTAACAGTCCCATTTTATCTGAAGCTTCAACACGAATTGTGGTTGTATAAGTTTTGTTTGAATTGTTGCCAGCCCATTTAATGTCCATCATACGTTCAGGTTCAATATACTCAAGAGTTTTGCAATCAATTCTATGGACGGTAACTCCTTTTGAGCGAGTCACAACACCGACTATCGGTTCCCCAGGAATCGGAGAACAGCAGCGTGCAAATGAATACATCATTCCTTCAAGTCCTACAATATCTTTTTCTGATTTCTTTTTGAATGATGAATGGAATTTTTCTTCAATGCTTTTTTCTTTTGGTTTTTGAAGCTTGTTAACAATTTTATTTAATGTTGTTTCACCGTATCCCAAAGCAGCAAACAAATCGTCTGCCGATACATAATTCATTTGTTTTGCTATTTTTTCAAACTCGCCTTGTTTTAAATATTCATCAAAAGCTGCTTTTGTAAGTTCGTGTTCCAGATGTGATTTGCCAAGTTCAAGATGTTCTTCCCTATTATTTTTCTTGAACCATTGTTTGATTTTTGAAGAAGCTTGTTTGGTAACAACAAAATTCAGCCAATCAAGGCGTGGTGCAGGTGTTTTGGACGTTAAAATTTCAACAATATCTCCGTTTACAAGTTTTGTATCAAGCTGCGCAATACGTCCGTTAACCTTTGCGCCGATTGTTTTGTGCCCGACATCACTGTGAATCCTATATGCAAAATCAACAGGAGTCGCATCTTTTGGCAAATCTAACACATCACCGTTTGGCGTAAATGCAAATACCTGATCCGAGAATAAATCTAATTTTACAGAATTTACATAGTCTTCTGCATTTGTCATTTCTTTGTCATATTCAACAAGTTTTCTCATCCATGAAAATTGCAAATCTGATGCATTATTTGCTTTTTCAGACCCTTTTTCTTTATATCTCCAGTGAGCAGCCACCCCGTATTCGGCAATTTCATGCATTTCCCATGTTCTAATTTGGACTTCAAGCGGTTTTGAGCGTGGGCCAATAACTGATGTGTGTAGTGACTGATATAAGTTGCCTTTTGGCATGGCAATATAATCTTTAAATCTGCCAGGAATAGGTTTAAATTGAGAGTGAATAAGTCCTAAAACTTCATAGCATTCTTTTTCTGTATCTACTATTACACGGACAGCAGTAATATCATACAAGTCATGGAACGCAATATTCTGGCGTTTCATCTTGCAGTAAATGCTGTAATAATGCTTTGCGCGGCCTGTTATCTGAGCATTTATTCCGGCTGCTTTAACATCTTTTGATATTTTATCAATAAGCAGTTGAACTGTTTGTTCCCGTTCTGCTTTTTTCTGTGAAACCAATTGCGCAATTTCAAAATACTTATCGGTTTCTAGATATCTTAACGATAAATCTTCAAGTTCTGCTTTGATTTTTCCCATACCTAAACGGTTGGCTAAAGGAGCAAATATATCAAGTGTTTCTCGTGCAATTTTTTTCTGCTTATTTACAGCCATAAAATTTAATGTGCGCATATTATGAAGACGGTCGGCAAGTTTTAAGAAAATAATTCTTATATCATTTGCCATTGCAATAAAGAGCCGTCGGAAATTTTCAGCCTGTCGTTCTTCTTTGGATTTAAACTGCAATTTGCTTAATTTTGTAACCCCCTGTACGAGAGTTAAGACATCCTCACCAAAAAGATTTTTGATTTCTTCAGGTTTAGTATCCGTGTCTTCTAAAATATCGTGTAGAAAAGCTGCAATAAGGGTATGGGTATCAACTTTTAAATCTACAAGTATTTTGGCAACTTCTACAGGGTGTATAATATAGGGCTCTTCCGAAATCCGATATTGACCCTCGTGTAATTTTTTAGCAAAATGGTATGCTTTTTCAATCAGTTCTATATCTTCAGCATTTCGATTTTGTTCAATTAGTTTTTGTTTTATTTCTGCAAAAAGTTCTGTATCGGACATGGTATAATAATGATACAAATTTTTATTATTTTTTTCAAGTAAAATAGAATAATTTCATTCATAAGGATTACAAGTGCTTAAAGAAACAAAGGAAGGACTAATATTACAAATTAAAATATCGCCTAATTCTTCAAAAAATGAAATCATAAAAAACTGTGATAGCATAAAAGTGAAGATTACTGCATTGCCTGTTGGCGGGAAAGCAAATAAGGCATTAATAGAATATTTGGCTAAAGAATTTAAAATTCCCAAAACAACTATTCAAATTATAAAAGGAGCTGCTAATAAAGAAAAAACAATTCTTATAAAAGTTTTTGATGTGCAAAAGATTAAGTTTATTAAAGAAAAATTGCAAAATTAGCAAAAAAATTTTTGGTCTGATTTAAAATATTCATAGCAAAGGAGTTTTTAATATGAGAATTACAACAAATTATTCAATTAGTAATAAAAACTATCAGAATAATAAAATGCAAAAATGTAATAAACCCTGTTTTCAGGCAAATTTAACAAAAGATGTTCAAGAAGTGTTAATATTCGAGGCTAAAAAAATTGGTTTGCTGGCAAAACTTAATGAGCAAATAAAAAGTCTTGCTGACTGGGGCAGCCAGAAGTCATTTATTAGCACCTGTTTTAATCCGCATAATGGAAAAACTTCATTGGCTTTGGAAAATTATCATGTGTCACGTAATTATGCCGGCGATTTAAAGGTAAATGAGAATGAAAATTTGTTGAATCAATTCTTTTCATTATCAGCAGAAAAAGTTCTGGGCGCTGAAAAAAATCTTGCAGATGCAGCTCATGAAAATAAAATTAAAGCAATAGATGAAATTCTCAAAAATCCTAAGTATATTAAAGAAATATCAGGTGAGACCAACCCGTCTGATGAAAAACTTGCAGCATCAATTGAAAAATTGACAGAAGATGATTTGATTGATTATAGATTTCATTTGAAAGATAAAATAGTTGATAGTCTCCCGGTGCTGGACTTTGAGGTCTTATCGTAGGGCTTGAAAAAATCATATAATCATGATAATATATTTTAACAAAAGGAAAAGAAAATGAATAAAGCGTATATAAAATTGCATCATCATAACCATAGCACCCTCGGGCAGCTATAGAATTGATGCGGCGCTTTAAATGAAAAATTCAATTCTGAAAATAGCTTCCCGGGGATCAAACGAGAAGTTATTTTTTTCACAGAATTGGAGAATTTAAACATATGTCAATAGTAAATATAATTTCAGCAATTGGTAATAACAATAGCATTTACCCCTTAATAGTTCGGGACTGTGGTATAGAGGTTCCGGCTAAGATTGCAATGACTTATAACCAGAATAAAGAAGATAAACGTATTGCATGGCTTGGAGCACGTGAAAGATTTATTGATGAATATGCTGTTTCAGCAGTTTGGCTTGGCGGTATTCCTTTAATTGATAAAATCGGGAATAAACTAATTAAAAAAGTTAAAAATCTAGGGCTTAACTCTGATGTAAACTTAAAACTAATCAATGAAGAAGAAAAGTATAATAAAAATATCAAAGCCGGTAAAAAAAATCCTGAGCTAGTTCAAGGATTTGAGTATAACATCAGAAAATTTGCAGATAAACCTGAAGCCAGAGAGGCAATTCAGGATATGTTGAACGTAAAAAATAACAAAAAACTATTTGAACGTCTGATGAATACAAAATTTATAACTTCAATAGTAGTGCCGATTGCACTAATGGGATTTGTTATTCCTAAACTGGTATTTGCTTCAACTGCAAAGAAAATGGAGAAATACAGACAGGAAAACCCACAGGCACAAATGAATGTAGCGTTTGGAACAAAAGATTTTGAACAATTTATTCGCGGCAGAGAAAAAATGACATCGTTCCAGGGGGCTCTTACTTCGATTTTAACTAATTTTACGACTGTACAAAAAATGGCAACGACCGACGGCGGTTATGCTGTCGGCAGAATTGTAACTGCGCGTAAGAAAAATGAAGCAATAGACTTAGGATTTAAGTTTGCAGGCATGATGTTTTTAAATTTTGTAGCTCCTCACTGGATTGATAAAGCGTTAAATAAGATTACTGATGTAAAATTAGATCCAAAAATATTTGTTAATAAACAATTTTTGGCATCAATTAAATATAATCATCTTGTATTACCCAAAACAGATTCAGCAAAAGATTTGATTGATTTTGTAGACAATAATCCAAAGGCGTTATTTACAAAATTAGCAGGCATGTATAATAAACTAAATCTTCTCGAGAATGGTATCAGAGATCCCAGAGCATATGTTGATATAAAAGAACTTTCAAAATTCAAAAATAATATAGAAAGATTTGCTAAACAGGCAATTGAAAGCGGCAGCGTAAAGAAATTTGCACAAAAATCATTAAAATTACGTTCAATGACCATACTTGCCAATATTGGTTTAAGCAGTTTCTTATTGGCTTATTGCCTGCCAAAAGCTCAGTTTATATTTAGGGAATGGTTTTCAGGTTCAAAACTTGAGCCAGGACTCGTAGAAAATAATAAAAAAGTATAGCAAATTTTATTTTCAGGGGTTTTATAATATTATGAAAATAACTTATTTTAAACCTCATAATCTAAATTTTTCAGGGAAAATTCACACAGAAGAATTTGATGATGATTTTGAAACAAGACAGTTTGCAGACGACTGGGGCGGCAGTAAAGTCAGAGATGCACTGCGTGCACATATTATGTCTCAGTTCCTGCCTTCATACGGGTTGGAAAATGAAAAATTAAGTAATTATGCTGAGACTCTTGATGACGTATTTATTCCTAATCTGCGAAAAATTGGGCACGGTGCATACAGAGGTTCTTCTCTGGCTAAAAATCTGAATTATATGTCACTACTGCCAAAGTCAAATATAACAACAGTTATTGACCTTACAGGTTATGATAGTTTAAAAAAAGCCTGTGAGGATAAAAATGTTGATTATTTCCGTTACGAAGTTGCAAATAATTATTGGACTAATCCAATATTTTTAGATGATGAAGCATTGATGCAGAAAAAATATTCGGAACTGTCCGGCAGAGGTTTATGCAAAGCAGAATTTGATGACGAGATTAAAAACTATAAGTCTGAAATAAATAATGAAAGAAGACAATTTATGAACAAATTCATAGAGTTCGTAAATGTTATAAATCAAGGATTTTTTTATATAGGATGTGATTTTGGCGAATATAGAACACCAAATATTTTAGCTTTAAATACTTATTTTAATCCGCGTAAAGGAATTCATGACGTTTTGCCAACAAATGAATTTATTCTGGAATCAATAAAAAATATGTATAAAAATCTTACTGATAATGAAAAAATAAGGCTTGGTTTTACCGAAGAATATGATAACAAGCTAAAGAAAGATTTAGAAATTAAAGCCTCCCGCAGTTAAACGGGAGGCTTATAACTGAATAATATTTTTAAGCTATAGCAAATTCATTATTTTCAGACATTATTCTGTCAGATAATATTGTATTTCTAATTTCCATTAAGTCCTGCTGCATCAATCTTCTTGGCGAACCTTCCTGCATAGAATGGTTTCTCAATAAATAAGACGGGTGGAAAATAGCCATAGCCTTGTATTCTTTATTATTAATGTTAACGGTAAACCAGTTCCCTCTTATTTTAGAGATTTGTACTTTTGGATCTTCCCAGAAAGATTTCAACGCAGTTGCACCGCAAAATACAATTGCTTTAGGGTTCATAATATCAATTTGTGCATGTAAAAACTTTTCGCATGCTGTTTTTTCATCATCTGTAGGCACTCTGTTTTCAGGAGGTCTGCATTTTACAGTATTAATAATATATAAATCATCTTCTCTTGAAATTCCCGCTTCGGTTAAAAATTCATCCAGAAGTTGTCCTGCACGGCCTACAAATGGTTTTCCTTCCATATCTTCCATTTCACCGGGTGCTTCCCCTATTAACACAATACTTGCTGTTTCGGGGTTGCCGTCTGAAAATACAACGTTGTGGCGTGTTTTAGCTAAAGCACAACTTTTGCACGCTCTGCATTTAGACTCCACAATGTTCAGGCATTCTTTTTTCATCATCATTTTCATCTCTCTCCTTGTTATTGTTAAATATTATTCCAATATTATATTTTTGGCAATATCGTTTCAATTCCTTCATAATTACATTTGATAATAAAAATACTGCAAATAAGTTCGGTACTGCCAGAAATAAAGTAAATGCGTCGGATAAATTGATTATACTTTTAAAATTCATTGCCGAACCGATAATTATGAATAAACAATATATAACCTGAAAAGTTCTCGTTGTCAATTTTGAATCTCCAAACAAGAAATTCCAGCTCTTAATTCCATAATAAGATCCGCAAAGCATAGTTGATAACACAAAACAGCTTGCCATAAAGGTTAAAAGGATTGGGAAAAACGGACAAACGCTTTCAAAAGCCTTAGAAGTTAATTCAATTCCCGCCAAACCTGTTGACTGCTGGTAAACTCCAGATACAACTATAACAAAAGCAGTTGCAGAACCTACAATTACAGTATCAACAAACGGTTGAAGCATTGCAATAAATGCCTGCGCCGCAGGTTTGCTTGTTTTTACAGCAGAAAATGCAATTGGGGCAGTTCCAAGACCTGCTTCGTTTGCAAACATGGCACGTCTGAAACCCCATAACATACATGCAAACATCCCGCCGGTTAAAGCCTGAGGTTTAAAGGCTTCTTTTATAATCAATGCAATTGTATGCGGTATTTGGCCTATGTGCATAAGGCATATTACAAAAGCTGAAAACACATATAATGTACACATTACAGGCGTTACTTTCGAGGTGAATTTACCTATAGCCTTAATCCCGCCAATTATTGTAAAGTAAGTTATGATTGCTACAATAAGCCCTAAAAGCCAGCTTTGTCCTGCAAAAAAACTGTTTTCTCCGCCTGTAACTTCTGTTATTTGTGCAGTCATTGCATTTATCTGGAAGAGATTCCAGCCGCCAATCATTGCGAAAATACAGCATAGCGCATAGATTTTTGAAAGATACGGAGTAAAAGGCTTAATCCACGGAGCTTTTAGTCCGCCTAAAATGTAATACATCGGACCGCCGGCAACCGTACCGTCTTTATTTACTTTTCTGAATTTTATTCCTAAAAGCACTTCAGCAAATTTTAAAGCCATTGAGAAAAATCCTGCAATTACCATCCAGAATATTACACCCGGACCTCCGATTGAAACTGCTGCTGCAGAACCTGCAACATTCCCGATTCCTGCTGATGCTGAAATTGTGGCAGTTAGTGCCTGAAATGACGATACTTCACCTTTTTTCTTGCGTTTTATTGTATCTTCATGTTTGTATTTATTTAAAATTAAATTTAAACCGTGTTTAAAGCCCCAGATTCCAATAAATCTCATTCTGAATGTAAAATAGAATGCCGCTATCATTAAAAGAGCTACAAGTAGTTGAACTTTAACACCATTAATTGTTACGGAGTAAAATATAATTCCTGAAATTTTGTCGGCTATAGGCGATAGCAAACTATCAATTGCACTGTCTAAATTCATTCTATAATTATACTATAAACAAACTATTTAACAAAATCACGCTCGTTTGAGGCTTTTATATTGCATTATTTTATTTTTTTTAATAGAATGTATATGTTAATAGATATAAGGAGTTAGGATTGTGAAGAAGTTTTTTGTAGAAAAATATAGACCATGTGAAACGGGGGGGGGGCAAAACTAAACTGCTCCAGGCTAGGGTTTACGCTAGCTGAAATGATGGTAGTAATGCTGATATTAACAATAGTATTAGCAGCATTTGCTCCTTTAATGACAAAAAGAAAAACAGTTGATTTAACCAGCCCATGGCGTTATGCTTCAAATAACAGCGATATATATTACGGGTTAGCTGATAGTCAGACCGCAATGATAGGGCAAAATGAAAAGAAATCCAATGAGCCTAACGCAAAACTTACTATAAATACAAATCGGAGCAAACAGTTTCATATATTATTTAAGGATAGTGGTGTTACTCAAGGTGCTTTGTATATAGGTAACAATTTTATGCTTAATTCACGCGGACAATATACTTCTGATTTATCATCAGGAAGTAGGAATACTGCTTTTGGAAAGAGTACACTGGGCTCAATTATGAATGGAAGTTTTAATACTGCTTTGGGGGCCTATGCTTTAAGCAAAAATACTGCAGGTCAATATAACACTGCTGTTGGTGATGCAGCATTAAATAACGCAACAGCGAACTATAATACGGCAGTTGGGGCTTCTGCTCTACAAAATAATACAGGTGAATATAATGTAGGTGTGGGATATTTGGCATTACTTAGTAGTAAGAATTCAGTAAATAATGTTGCTGTTGGTGCGATGGCATTACAAGACAATTCTGGTGGTGATAACAATGTAGCGATAGGTTATCAGGCTTGTGGAAATGTTACAGGTTCAAACAAAACTTGTATTGGTGCTAACTCAGGACCATCATATGATAATGATGCATCATATGATTCATCAAATGTAGTATATTTGGGCACTTCAGACAGTACAGTATATATTCCAGGAAAACTTATTATTGAGGGTGAATTAACTGTTAATAACACATTCCATGCCGGTAGACGGGATGCATACAGTATTATTGTGAATATCCCGGGGAAAAGCGGTTCAAGAAGTATAAGATTTAAAGATGCTGAACATGAAGTAAGGGAAGGTTATAATAACTCTGCCGTTGATATGCCGTATTCTAATGATAATGTATATTATTCGGACAGACGGTTGAAAGATATAAAGGGTGAAAATAAGGACGGCTTAGAAAATATAAGGGCACTTAAAGTATATAATTACACATTCAAAAATGATAAAGAAAAGAAACCTCAAGTAGGAGTAATGGCACAGGATTTAGAAAAAATATTTCCTGACGCTGTAACAAAAGATGAAGAAGGTTATCTGAAAATACGAACGGATGATATTTTCTATACTCTTGTGAATGCAGTCAAACAGCTTGATAAAATTATAAAAGATGTAATTAATGATGTAAAAAGTCTTGCTGCTAAAGTAAATATTCATGATGAAGAAATAAAATATTTACAGGAGCAAAACAAAATGCTTGAAGAACGCATAAAGGCTCTGGAATCAAAGAGTTAAGGTATGCGGAGTATTCTAAGCAATATTTTTAGTTAAAGGTTTAACAACCGCATTGCCGTCTTCTGCAAAGTCTTTTAATGCCTTGAATACAAACGGATGCAGGTTTCCTTTTACAACATCTTTATAGATTAATGCAAGCGCCTGCTCTTTTGTCATTGGTGCTTTGTATACACGGGGTTCAAGAAGTGCAGAGTATTTGTCTGCGGCAGATAAAATCTGAAGGTTTATGTCTGCAAAAAAGTCGTCCGGAACTTTTGGATAGCCTGTGTGGCTTGCGTTCTGGTGATGATATTTTACAAGATTAAGTGTTTTTGTGTCTATACCTGTATTTTTCAAAATTTCATAACCTAGCTCAGAATGTCTATGCATAATTGCTTTTTCTGCCTCATCAAGTTTACCGTTTTTATTTAAAACTTCTGCGGGGATTAAAACTTTACCGATATCGTGAAGATATGCCGCATCTTTTACCGCTTTTACATCTACGTGCTGTTTTAAGGCTTTTGGAAGCTGTGATATAATCCCTGCTGCTATATTTTGGGTTTCTTTTGCATGGTTTTGGGAAAGCTGCTGTAACTCTTTCATATTCAATTTTACGGGCGCATTCATTTCTTTGAGAATTGCTTTAATTCTCGGGTTTGTCATTATTGCATTTTGAATATGGTCTTCCGTTGTAAAACGGCTGACAGAAGTGTTTTCAAATCTGTCAACGCCTGTATTGTTTCCGAATCCTAAACGGAACGGAGATATCGCCATATTTGAATTGATTGCACCCACACCAAGTGCTTGTTTGATGTCAATTCCCATTTTCCACACTAAAATAATCTACACTACTATATTTATATAAAGTTTTTTAGTCCCGTAAGATTGCATTTACATATGGATTTATATACAAATGTTAACAAAATTTTTTTGTGTTACCATAAAATTATTATGAGAGATATTAAAAATGTTTTAATCTGCGGTCTTGGCGCAGTCGGCAGTATATATGCAGATAAAATCCAAAAATTTACCCCTGAAAATTTGAGAATTCTTGTTGATAAAGAAAGACTTAATCGCTATATAAAGAACCCGATTGTGTTTAACGGCAGAGAATTAAACTTTGATTATGTTTTGCCTGAAAATACTGACTTCAAAGCTGATTTAATAATCATTGCAACAAAATATGATGGTCTGAAAGATGCTGTAACAAATATCAGAAATTTTATTTCTGAAGATACAGTCATATTGTCATTATTAAACGGAGTTACATCAGAAGAAATTATTGCAAAAGAATACGGCTGGGAAAAACTTCTGCTTTCATATTTTATAGGGCACAGCGCAATGAGGGAGGGACGATTTATAACTCAAGACGGTGTTGGAACAATAGTTTTCGGTTCCAAAACTTTTGACAAAACAAATGAAAATAGATTAAAAGAATATTTTGATAAAGCAGGGATTGATTATGAAATTCCTGATGATATTGAACATTCACTTTGGCTTAAATATATGATGAATGTAAGCACCAATCAGCCGTCTGCAATTTTGCGAATGACTTTCGGTGACATGAACGCAAATGATAAGTTTTTGAACTTTGCGAAAAAAATTATGAAAGAGGTTCAGGCGATTGCAAAAGCAGAGGGTGTTAAAAATACCGAGATAATGATTGACGAAGCTATGCATGCGCTTTCAACTATGATTCCGGAGGGCAAAACTTCAATGTTTCAGGATGTTCTGGCACAAAGAAAAACCGAAGTTGAAATGTTTGCAGGGGCTATGATTGAATTTGGTAAAAAACACGGTATTCCTGTTCCTTATAATGAATTTATGTATGAAATGTTTACAATATTGCATAAGAAATTTGACAAAGCAAAGGAATTAGTTAACAAGTAAATTTCTTTCATATTCAAGATTTTTTTGCTTAATATCCTGAATATTATTAATCATTTCATTTGCGTGTTCTTGTGCATCTTCAATACGGGTATGCTTAAGCTGGCCGTCTTTCATTTGAATTAAAGTCGTATTCAAAAAACCTGCTATTATAATACTTAATAACAGAAATCCAACTAATAATTCAATTACTCCAAACCCTTTTTTCATTTTCTATCTTAATTTGTTTTTTCTTATAAAAAAGTTTACTGCATCATCAACATTGTCAGGCGTTGAAAGAGAATCTTCTTTGTTAAATTTTATATATTTGCGTTCTACAAAAAATTTATTATAAAAAGAAAGTCCTGCAAAAATTAAAAATGATGATAAGGCAACCCCGCCCATTGCAAACAAAAATTTAATAGCAGTCTGCTTAATAGTTGACGCTGGAGCACAATATCCGGGCAGAGCCGTAATGATTATTACGGCTGCCGGAATTATAAATTTTATCAAAAGATTTTTATGCTTCAACTTTTGCCTCACTCTTTTTAGTTCTTGGTTTTCTTGCCGCTGTACGTTTTCTTTTAGGTTTTTCTTCCTTTACCTCTATTTCTTCGACTACAGGTTTTTCCTCTGTCGTTTCAACAGCAATGGCTTCTGCAGTTTCAATAACAGGTTTGATTTCTTCGTTTGGCTTAATCACTGTTTCTGCTGTCGGAATTTCGTTTTCAACAGTTTCTTTGTTTTTATTGAATTTATTTCTTCTGTTATTGTTTTTGCGTTTGTTATCACGTTTTGCATTTTCATTATTTTGTGCAGTTTGCGAAGGATTTTCAACCTCGATTTGAGCAATTGTCTGTTCAGCAATAACTTCCGGTGCTGCTTCCTGAGCCTGCGGCTTGTTGTTATTTTTATTCTTTTTAAAGTTATTAGATATCGGAAGTTTTACTTTTGCTTGTTTTGCTCTGTATTCACCCTCTGCTGTCGGTGTAGCAAAGTTAAATTCATTCATGAAATAACCGCTTCCCTGACAGTGCGGGCATTTTTTTGTGAATATTTCAGAAAGTGACTGCCCCTGTCTATGTCGTGTAAGTTCAACAAGTCCGAGATCGGAAAGCTGTCCTACCTGCGGTTTAGCTTTATCAGGTTCAAGCGCAATTTCAAGTTCTTCCATAATCGCAAGCTTATCAGCGCGCGAAATCATATCAATAAAGTCAATGATTACCATACCGCCGATGTTTCTTAAGCGGAGCTGGCGTGCAATTTCGTGAACCGCTTCGATGTTTGTTTTTAATATAGTTTCATCCTGAGTTGCAGAGCTTGTAAATTTGCCGCTGTTTACGTCAATTACGGTCAAGGCTTCTGTTTGCTGGATAAACAAATATCCGCCTGACGGCATATTAACTTTTACATTCAAGGCAGCTTTGATTTCCTTATGAATATCCATTGCTATAAGCAGCGGCTCTGTGCCTTTGTATAAAGTTACCTGAATATTTTTGTTCATGTGCCAGTTTTGCAGAATATTTTGTACTCTATTTAAAGCAAACGCAGTGTCTACAATAATTTCGTTTACATCATCAGTGCAGGCTTCACGAATAACTCTGTACAGCAAATCCTGATCCCTGTAAATTAAATTTGGAGGTGTTAGGCTTTCTGCTGATGTTATGATGTTATTCCATTTTTCTAAAAGAATTTCCAAATCTTCCTGAATATCAGCTTCTGATTGGCCTTCAGCTTCTGTACGAATGATTACGCCGACGCCTACGGGTTTAATCAAATTCATTATAGCTTTAAGTCTTGCTCTTTCTTTTGAGTTTTCTATTTTTTTACTTATGCTTACGCCCGGTTCATGAGGGATAAGTACCAAAAATCTTCCGGGTAAGCTTATTTCTGTTGTAACTCTCGGACCTTTGTGGCCTGTAGGCTCTTTTACAACCTGAACAATAAGTTTTTGTTTTGGTTTTAATTTTTCTTTTAAAGTGCCTTTGCCCATAACATCTTCTGCGTGCAAAAAGCCCATTTTGTCTGTTCCGACATTTACGAATGCTGCATCAATACTGGGCAAAATATTATCAACAGTTGCAAGGTAAACATCTCCGAGCAAGACATCCCCTCTGTGAATAAAAAAGTCGGTAACTTTTTTGTTTTCTAAAACTGCAGCAATATTGTCGCGTTCTGCAATAACAATTTTCTTTTCTACAGCAGTATTGTCGTTTTGTACCTGCTGTTTGTTACGATTGTTGTTTCTGTAATTTCCCATAAAAAATCCTTCTATAACTCTTGTAAACTTTCGTCAAAAAACCGTGTTCTTGTTATATTAAACGGTATTCCTTCTGCTATTACATTCATTAAAACATCTGCTCGTAATGCCGGAATTGCAAGCTCATCGCCGCCGGTTCCCTGACCTGATTTTAACACTATAAACAGACTGTTATCTTCGAATCTGTGTGATTTTATTGACGGTTTGATGTCTGTTTTTTTAATTAAACCTTTTTTGTTTTTCTTCTCGATATAAATTTCATCAGAAGATAAAACTTTGTCTGTATTATACACTAATTTTTCAAAATCGTAAAGTGTTTCATCTGAAATTGATATTTTATATTCAGCCCAGCATACTGTATTGTCTATAGATTTTGCACCTTTTTCAAGTTTTACAATACTTATTATTTTTGATTGTTCCGGAAGAACTTTTTCTAACTTTAGTTGGAGTTCTTGCGTCGGGATATTATCATAAAGCTCTATGTCGACAAATTCACAGATGCTTTCGGCAAAAAGCGGAAGCGCAACACCCATTGAGACTTTCATTGCAGGGTTAAATCCTAGTGAAAAAGCTACATTTAAGTCAGTTCTTGCCAGTGCTTTGAAAAAAGTATTCTGCCAGTCAAGGTGCGAAAAATATTTCAAAATACCTGTTTTAGTAAGCTTAATCCTGTATTTAAATGTTTCTCTTATCTGTTGATGTGCATTTGCAGGGTCAACAGGTTCAATTTTTGATAATTGTTGTGCTTTTTCACTTGCTTTGAAAGGTTTTGCCATAACTTTATGAGTTTTAAAATTCGGGCAAACCCCGCAATTGACGCACTGTTTTTCACAGGTCGGCACAATGTGAGGTGAATTTATGTCAACACAAAGTGCATTTTTGTATTCATTTTGAAGCCATTCTTTGTTTAAGCCGGTATCTATAAAATCCCACGGAAGTTCGTCATCCAAGTTGTAACTTTTTTCAGCAAGTCCTGCAAGGTCAATTCCGCATTCTTGTGCTGTTTCCTGCCATACGTTTTTGTTAAAGTATTCGCCCCAGGCGTCAAGATAACAGCCCTTTTTGTATAATGCTTCTATATATTTGCAAAGGCTTGTATCACCCTTGGTTAAAACAGCTTCAATCTGTGAAACAAATTTTTCGTGATAATTGATTTTAACACCTTTTAAGTGAGCTGTTTTATCTTTTAAATAGTGAATATGTGCGGTAACTTCATCAAGATTCATCTGGCCGCACCATTGGAACGGCGTAAAAGGCTTCGGAACAAATATAGAAAGTGTACAGGTTATATCCAGCCCGTGTTTTAGTCCTTTTTCTTTTTTGATTTGTTTTGTGCGGTATTTTATTTTGCCTAAAAGTTCAGCCATTTCGTCCATATCTTCAAGTGTTTCGGTAGGAAGCCCGCAGATAAAGTAAAATTTAACTCTTGACCAGCCGTGTTCATATAAGGTTAAAACGGCATCAAGAATTTGTTCTTCTGTAATATTTTTCTTTATAACGTCGCGCAGTCTCTGGCTTCCGGCTTCGGGCGCAAGCGTCATTGTAGATTTTCTGACGCTTTGAACAAGGTATGCAAGTTCAAGGTTAAATCCGTCAATACGCTGGCTCGGAAGCGATACGGAAACTTTTTTCTCGTTAAAATCAACTGCTAATTCTTTTATAACTTCGTTAATATTTGAATAATCATTTGAAGATAATGAAAGAAGTGAATATTCGTCATAACCTGTATTTTGAACAAGTTCTTTTGCTATTTTTATAATATCTTCAGCACTTCTTTCCCTGACAGGGAGCGTAACGTGTCCGGGCTGGCAAAAACGGCACATACGTCCGCAGCCGCGTCTTATCTCTACAATTGCCCTGTCATGAACCGATGATGAAAAAGGTATCGGGTAAGATTTCAAAGATCTTTCATAATCAAGCTGCGCTATACGTTTTTTGACTTTCCCTCCAAAAAGCGCTGACCAGCGTCCGGAATTTTCTCCCTCAACCAATGCCTTAATTCTTTCAACACGCGGAAGCCCCTTTGTCTTTTCCAGAATTTCACATACTTCTAATATACTGTCTTCGCCGTCGCCTATCATAAATACGTCAATAAATTCAGCAACTGGAAGCGGGTCATAAGCACATGGTCCGCCTGCAATAATTATAGGGTCGCTTTCTTTTCTGTCTGAATTTTTATATGGAATTTCAGCCATTTCAAGCATTTTTAAAACAGTAGGATAAGACATTTCGTATTGAAGAGAAAATCCAACTGCATCAAATTCTTTTATTGCTCTTTTACTTTCAAGTGCATATAAAGGTGTCGGTTTAAAATCCGGCTCAGGTGCATAAACTCTGTCCGCCATGTAATCTTTATGGCTGTTTACAAGTTCATACAATACTCTAACACCAAGATTGCTTACACCTATTTCGTATTTGTCGGGAAATGCAAATGCAAAGCGTACTTTTGCACTGTCAAAATCTTTGTTATGCGATAAAAATTCTCCGCCGACATATTGATATGGTTTTGTACAATTATATAAAGCTTCGTGATATTTTCTAAAAAAACAGTTCATTTATGCTAAATCTTCCGGAAAGTATTTGTCAATTTCGATTATTGTACCGTCAAGGGTGTTTTCGTCAAATGATTTCATAAATTTGAACAAATCTTTATTTGGTACATCATAGTTGTATAAATAAGTTTCACCATCGAACTCTCTCATAACTCTTACTATGTAATGGCATTTTTCAGCGTATTTCTTTAAATGTTCGGGGTTAAACTTTTTGCCGTTAGTGTCTTTATTTATTTTTACATAACTAAATCCGGCATAGTATTTTATTTTTTCTTCTGTAGGTATTGATTTACTATGCTTTGAGAAAAGATTAATTATTTTTTTGTTGATATCATCAGCCATTTTAAACCTGTTTTAAATATTCAATTATGTCTAAAGCTAATTGCTTTCTTATTTCAACAGGAGAATTTTTCAAATACTCCATAGCATGAGACACTTTAATATTTTTGTCATACCAGCGTCTCATAATATAATTGTACTGATCTTCCAGAGTCATAGGAATATCAAAATCCACATCTTTTAATCTGTCAATAATGTATTCAGCACAACGTATTTGAACTGGTTCATCTGCTTGTTCCAGCATACTTATTGCTTTACTGACCGTGACATCTAAGTCATACCAACGCTTTTTCATAGATTTAATTATAATATATCATGGAAAGATAAGTCAACTTTATAACTAAAATTTTTGCTATTTCCTAAAGTCGTAATATAATATTTTTATGAAGAAGATTTTTGCTTTATTTGTATCATTTATATTTTTCTTTAATACTATTGTGCTGGCGGTGGAACCTTTGCAGGGACACATTGAAGAAACTGATGAATATAAACAGCTTCAGGAAGAATTGTTCACTGGTAAAATTGAACACCTTGACCGCAAAGATATTATAAACATGACAGTTTCGCAGGTATTAGATACATCTTATGCTATGGAAGGTGATGAATTTTTTGCACACGTAACATCAGATGTATACGGTGATGAGGGTGTTATTATACCTAAAGGTACTGTTGCTCACGGTAAAATTGTCCAAACAGGAGATCCTGGGAAAATGGGAAAACAAGCATGGATTGAGCTTTCGTTTGATTATCTTGTAACTCCTGACGGGCGTGAAATCCCTATCGACGGTAAAATGTCTACAAAACTTCATCCTGTTGCAGAAACTTCAAAAATTATTGCTCAAGATATCGGTTATACAGCGGCGGGTGGTGTTGTTGGGGGATTACTTGCTCTTAACTGGCTTGGATTAGAAACTGCAATACTCACTCAGGGGTACTCAATAGCCGGAGGTGCTGCAATCGGCGGTGCTGTCGGACTTGGCATGGCATTGATACGGAAAGGACATGATGTTTTAATTGCTCCCGGTGATGAAATTAAGGTAAAAATAAATTCTAAAGTGCCTCTTCCTGTATATAAAGATGAGGCTTTGAAGCAGGAAGAACTGTTATACCCTGGGCTTGATATATTAATAACAGATGTTGAACACGAAGAAGACCCTTTCGGTGAAATGAATACAGTTACTCTAACCGTTACTATTTCAAATATGTCGGACAAGTCCCTTTCAGGATTTGATATGGCGCTTGTTAATGATTATAATTCTTCTTTCAGACCATCTATTTTTGGTGATACCAAAATGATGTTTAAAACTATCAATCCCGGAGAGAAAGTTGCCGGCCGTGTATCTTTTTCGGTTGACAATATTCATAGAAAATACTGGCTTACTTTTTATGACAGACGTTCAGGAAAAGCAATTACAAAAATTTCTGTTGATAATGCATACCGAAAAATGTCAAAACGGGAAAAAAAGAAAAATGAAAAACGAAGAGCCAAGAAAAATTTTAAAAAAGATGTCGATTTGTTTAATATCGAATGATTGTAAAGTTTTATATAGATGCTGATTGAAAAAGTTCTAGTCTATGTTACAATGATAGCAGTTTATAGTTAAGAAAAGGAATAAAGGGAATACTTTATGGTGTGCGGGAAATTAGAAATTGATATTTTAAACTCTTTCTGGAGTTTGACAGAGCAAAATGAAGACAGGGATATTTCTATTCAGGATATTGTTGACGACCTTTCAGAAGCCGGAATTGAGCGAGCATACACAACAATTAAAACAGTAATGGACAGATTAACTGTTAAAAGTATTCTTGTCAGATATAAAGTTGGCAAAAAATTCTTTTATAAAGCAGCGATGGATAGACGAGAAATGACTATGGAATCTGTTAAAACTCTTGCAGAACAGTTTTTTAACGGAAGTTATATTGAAATGCTTCGTTTTATAGAACGCGAATGCAGCGAATTTTTAGTTAGATAGGTTATGACAATAATTGAAAATAGAAAAAAAGTTGCAGGTCTGCTTCGTAAAGTAAGACTCGGTGAAATGCATGTTCGCGATGCACTTTTGCTTTTTCCTGATGAGACAAACGATAAAAGCATAATGGCTTCATACCATGCACTTGTTCATTATGAAGCTGATGAGGATTTAAGACGGCGTGATGAATTATACCGAGATGAGCAGGATGACTATTTGGAATTTATTTCGTATATAATGGATAGGGGTGAAAATTTGCCTGATAATATTATAAAAAGTTATGAAAAATATTATAAATCGGCAAATATTCCGCATTCTAAAGATACAAAAGGTTTTTTAGAAAGTTTTTTCAGGTTTTTAAATATTTAAAAGAAAGGGACATTTATGAAAAAAATACTTTTAACGTTAGTTGCTATGTTAATGTTTACGACTTCTGCGTTTGCTTTTTTTAAGAAGAATCCTGATACTGAGCTTGTTGTTATGCCGATGTTTTCAACAGAAACTCAGGATCAAAACAAGGTTTGGGTTGGAACTTTTCAGCTTGTTTGGAATGATTTGATGGATAATGTTGTAAAAGCTCCTATAGTCTTTACCGATGGCCCGTCTAATCTTGCAGATGAACTGAATAAGCAAGAGTTTACTAAAGCTATGCTTTCTGAGAATTCATATTATACTGCTCACGGTGTTGCGAATATGAATTTGAAAGAGCAAATTGATAAGGCATTAATGGAAAAATTCAATGAGACGAGTGATATTTTAAAAGGTATGGATTGGACAGGAAAAAATTACCTTGTCTATGCAATGCTGAAAAAAGATTTTGAATTTCTTAATGCTTTTGATGAACTTAAGAAAGAAAAATTCGGACAGCTTAGTAAAGAAAAAGTTCAATATTTCGGTATAAATGAAAAGAGCAAAAAAGGTTTAAGAGAGAATGTGAATGTTCTTTTCTATAACAATGAAAAGGATTTTGCGGTTGAAATAAGAACAAAACAAAATGACAGAGTTCTGTTATACAGAACGGATGATAACCGTGCTTTTTCAGCTATTTATGACGATATGATGAAAAAGGCTTCTGAATACACTGACAGCAGAAGATTTGGTGATGAAGATAACCTGAAAATTCCGTTTATAAGTTTTAAAAGTAATAATGAATATCCGGAAATAGAAGGTAAAACTATTAAAGATACTGAATTAACAATTGATAAAGCTCTGCAAACAATAGACTTTAAAATGGATAACAAAGGTGTAAAACTTAAAAGCGAAGCTGCATTAATTATGAAAATGTCAATGCCTGTGCCTATTATGAGAAAACCTGCAAACTTTTATTTCGACGATACTTTTGTAATGTTTTTAATAGAAAAGGATAAACCTTATTTTGCATTAAGAGTTGCAGATGTTGTGTCATTAAATAAGAAAAAATAAAAAACGATTAAATAAATCCTCTTTATTTTTAATGTAATACTTTATAAAATAAGGAGGATTTTTATATTAATTGTAAATTTTTGTAAGAAAAAATCTTTTTAAATATCAAAAAAGATTTTCAGAGATTTTGATATACTTGTTAGTTTTTAAAGAGAAAGGTAAGAAAACTATGGCAATCAATCCAATCAAAGTTTTAAACCGTGCAAATAAGACATTGGTTTATTCAGAAGAATTACTGAAAAATTCAGCTTCATTAAAAAGATTATCAGATACCAAAGGTAATGTTTTAATTGCTAAGTATGAACATCCAAAATTTGTAGAGCACTACTACCCGCAAATGGATAAACTAATTTTGTCAGAACCTAAACCAAGTGCAATAAGAACACAGGTATGTGTTGGTCAAGGCGGATTTGAAAGCAATTTGTTGGATTTAAGTATAAATAAAGACGGTAAAGTCAATAGAGTTTTTGAATTTAGTGATAAATTAAATGACAAATCTTTCTTTGAATCTTTACCAGCAAAAATAAAAAGATATGTAAATATCGCAAGAAACCACATTGAAGATTAAACGGATTTCCAAGCAAAAGCCCTCCTGATTTTTTTAAATCGGAGGGCTTTTTTATAAATAAAACTTTTCCAGGAAAATAATTTGTTATATAATTAATTTATGGCCAAAATTAAATCAAAATGGATATGTCAGAATTGCGGGTATGAAACCGCCGGATATTTGGGAAAATGTCCTGAATGCGGCAATTGGGGCAGTTTTGTTGAAGAAATACAAAGTGCGGTAAAACCCGATACTGTTAATGCACAAGGATTTTTAAATGACGCAAAGCCTTCATTACTTTCTGAAATTCATATCGGTGAGGAAGTTCGTGTAAGTACGAATATTTCCGAGTTCGACAGAATTTTAGGCGGCGGTTTGGTTCAAGGCTCTCTTGTTTTAATAGCGGGTGACCCCGGAATAGGTAAATCGACAATCCTTTTGCAGACAAGCGGGGAATTGTGCAAAAATAACAAAAAAGTTTTATATGTTTCGGCGGAAGAAAGCGCAAGCCAGCTTAAACTAAGGGCTGAAAGATTAGAAATTAATTCAGACAGTCTTTTTATATACCCGCAGATTAATATGGAAAGTATTAGGGCTGAAATTGATAATCTTAATCCTGACGTTGTTGTGATTGATAGTATTCAGGCAATATATTCACAAACAATTACAAGTTCTGCAGGAAGTGTTTCTCAAATTCGAGAATGCTGTAATATCTTAATGCAAATTGCTAAAAATAAAAATATAACGGTTATTGTAATCGGGCATGTTACAAAAGATGGAAGCATTGCA
This sequence comes from Candidatus Gastranaerophilales bacterium, assembly GCA_947857085.1. GTDB lineage: Bacteria > Cyanobacteriota > Vampirovibrionia > Gastranaerophilales > Gastranaerophilaceae > SIG32. The sequence continues at coordinate 51,551 of CANUDF010000003.1, forward strand.
GGACCGAAAGTTCTTGAACATATGGTTGATACAGTAATTTATTTTGAGGGAGACAAATATAAATCATATAGAATGCTTCGTTCTATGAAAAACCGTTTCGGAAATACATCTGAAGTAGGGATTTTTGAAATGAGCGCAAAAGGCTTGACCTGTGTTACAAATCCAAATGAACTTTTTTTGAATGAACGCTCGCAAGGTGCAATACCCGGGAGTGCAATCGTTGTTACAAATGAAGGTAGCAGACCTTTACTTGTTGAAATTCAGGCGTTAGTCGGTACAACTCCTTATCCTACACCAAGACGTGTTACAAATGGTGTTGACACAAGCAGATTGCTGCAAATCCTTGCAGTTTTGGAAAAACGTGTCGGCTTAAACCTTTCAAAACAAGATGTTTATGTAAATGTTATGGGCGGTATTGAGGTTGATGAGCCCAGCGCGGATTTGGGAATTGCGCTTGCAGTTGCAACCTGTGCAAGAGATGTTGTTGTGGACAGCCAGACTGTTATTATCGGTGAAATCGGGTTGTCAGGAGAAATTCACCCTGTGCATAATATTGAAAAACGCCTTAATGAAGCGGTTACATCTGGATTTAAAAAAGCCATAATTCCGTATGCTAATAGAATTCAGTACGATAAAATAGAAATCGTACCTGTCAAACGTCTTATTGATGCTATTTCCGCTTGTGTTTGCCCTGTAGAAAAGTAATTATTTCTTTTGTGCAACACCTGATGTATCTTTAACTATAAACGGCCTTACAAAAGCCCAGGTTCCGTATAAACAGGTTAATATTCCGGCTGTGTTCAAAGTGTTGCTTAACCATTTTGTATTCTTTGCCAATGCTCCCAAAGCAGTCATAGTTGTACCTGCCATAAATCCCAAATATCCTTTAAAAATAGTCCTCGGGACTACAACGGTATCATTCATATCAGCCGCATTTTTTGTATGGGTGATAAACTTATCAGTGAATCTTTCTTTTTTATTCTCACCGAAATTTATATTATATCCAATACTTTGAACTTTCATTGATTACTCCTTTCATATATAATAACCAAAGAAAAAATTTTTTGCCATAATTAATATTTTTTTAACAATATGTGAAATTAAAACTATTGATTAGTTTTTGTTTTAATGCTATAAATAGCATGTTATAGCTTTACAAAATAAGAAGGAGTAAAAACTTATGGTAAAAGTAGCAATTAACGGATTCGGAAGAATCGGACGTAACACATTGAGAGCAGCTGTTAGAGAAGGCATTTTCGACAAAATCGATTATGTTGCTATTAATGACCCTGGTTTAACACCAGAACAGGCAGCTCATGTGTTTAAATATGACTCAGTTATGGGTAAATTCTGCGGTACTGTAGAAGCTTATGATGAAGGTATCATTGTTAACGGTAAAAAAATTAAATTCTATGCAGAAAAAGACCCTGCAAATCTTCCTTGGAAAGAATTAGGTGTTGAAGTTGTTGTTGAATCAACAGGTTTCTACACAGATGCAACAAAAGCAAAAGCTCACATTGATGCTGGTGCTAAAAAAGTTATCATTTCAGCTCCTGCTAAAAATGAAGACAAAACTATTGTTCTTGGTGTTAACGGCAATGAATACGATCCTGCTGTTCATAACATCATTTCAATGGCATCTTGCACAACAAACTGCTTAGCTCCTGTAGCTAAAGTTGTTGCTGAAAAATTCGGTATCGTTAAAGGTTTGATGACAACAGTTCACTCTTACACAGGCGACCAAAGAATTTTAGACGCTGGACACAAAGATCCTAGACGTGCAAGAGCAGGTGCTTTAAACATCGTTCCTACAACTACAGGTGCTGCTCGTGCAGTTGCTTTAGTTCTTCCAGAATTGAAAGGAAAATTGAACGGTTTCGCTATGCGTGTTCCAACTCCTGACGTTTCAGTTGTAGACGTTGTATTCGAAACAGAAAAACCTGTAACAGCAGAAGCTGTTAACGCTGCTTTGAAAGAAGCTGCTGAAGGCGAAATGAAAGGTATTTTATGCTATGAAGAAGCTCCGTTGGTTTCTTCTGACTTTATTGGTTCATCTCAATCTTCAACTGTTGACGCTGCATTAACAATGACAATGGGCGACAACATGGTTAAGGTTGTTTCTTGGTACGATAACGAAATGGGTTATTCAACTCGTTTAGCAGAAACTACTTTAATGGTTGCTTCTAAATTATAATTTTAATTTAGAAAAGACAAAAAAAGACCTCTTTAATTAGAGGTCTTTTTTATTTTAGTGTTTTAAAGAATTCTTCGTTTGCTTTCAATGTATTTTCTGTAGCCAGTATTGAGTAAGTCGGTTTTGTGTTAAAAATATAATTAGCCGCATTATAGATATCATCAACAGTAATACTGTCAATGACTTTTAGAAGTTCATTAGCAGCTAATGCACCATACAGACTTGTGTTATTATCTGAAAGAGAACTATTTTTACCGGATGTCGTCTCAGTACTGCTCAAAATTGAATTCTTATAATAAAGTTTAGCATTCTTTAGTTCTTCTTCTGAAACTTTTTCATTTTTTAATTTTTGAATATGTTTATTGAAGCCTTCAATTGATTTTTGTACGTTGTCGTAACTTATTTCATTTGTTTCAGGATTTTCGGTTGTTGTTCCTATATAAAGTTTGAACAAGCCGGAGTTATCGTAAAAATTGACATTTGAATTAACCCTGTATGCAAGCTGTTGTTTTTCTCTTAAATCATTGAAAAGTCTTGAAGAAGCATTACCTCCCAGTATGATATTTAATAATTCTACAGCAACAAAGTCTTTTATATTACCGTTTATTTTAAATTTAAAAGCTTCAATAATTTTTGCCTGATTTTTATCGTCAGTGTCTGTCAGAACTTTAGTTTCTGTGACAGGTTTAAATGTATCTTTTATAAAGGCTTTAGCGGGTTTAACTTCCGGTAATTCTTCAATTTCTTTAAAAAGTATATGGCTTAATTCAGGTTTTTTTGCAAATGGTGCCGAAACAGTTATATGACCTTGAGATGTACTTATTATGTGATTATATAAATCCTTTACATCATCTAAAGTAACACTGTCAAGACTGTTTAAGATATCTTCTTTTGTATATCCAAAAGGAATATTATTAAAAATTTCTTTATAAAGTTTATCTTTAACCTTTTTTTCGCATTTTAATGCATTTTCTTTGATATCTTTTTTTATATAGTCCAGTGTCTCCCGGGTAAATCTCGGGTTAAGCAGCACTTCTTTAGCACTTTTTAATGCTTTTTCCATATCTTCTGCACTGAATGAAGAGATAGCAAAAAGTGTTGATTCATCGTTTATAAAATCCATTGAGATTCCGTTTTTATGTAAATCGTTTGAGTATTCGTATGTGTCTCTATATTTGGAACCTTCTTGAAGAATTCCGTTCAATACATAAAGCGTTGCAGGCTTAATATCTTTAGACAGTTCTGTATTATACTGAATTTCGAATACTGCATTGTTTGTTTTTATGTTGTTTGTTATAACATCGAAATTATTGTTTAAGCGGAATCTTTTAACATTTTTCGGGTTTACAGCCTGTTTTTGAATTTCTCCTCCAAATGAAATTGCATTTTTATATTGATTCATTATAGAAGCTTTATTTGCAAACTGCGGGTGAAGAACAGTTAAAGCTGTCTTATTTAAATCTAAGAATTGTTTTGCTGAATTTACCAGATCGTCCTTAGTCATATTTTTTACTATTTTTTCATAATCAGTTATCAAATTAATATTATTATTTAATAGGCTGGTTCCAATCATATTGTTTATTGCGTATGAAACTTCAAATATTTTGGAATAACTGTTTAATAGAGCTTTTTTAATAATTTGTAAATCTTCATCAGACGGCGGATTTGTAATAACAGAATTAATTTGCTCAAATATATTTTTCAGAACTTTTTCAGAATTTTGTTCGGTTGTTTTCGCAGAAATAAGCACTGCTTGATTTGCATTTGGCTTTGAACTTATTTTTTCAAGCTGAATATCTGCATGAGTACCTAAATCTTTCAATTTTTTGTTAATTCTGCCAATATTATTTGCGGTTAGAAGTTCTGTCAGTGCATCTAGATATATTATTGATTTTGTATCATTATTTTTAGGCCCGTTAAATCCAAGTATAATATGTGTTGCCGTTGTTTTATCAGAGATTAAATCCTGACGTACTGTTTTATCAATAGGATTTAAATTTTCAAATTTTCTGGCATGAGAGATTTTATTTGGAGCAGAAAAATATTTTGAAATTAATCTTATTGTATCTTCAGGTGAAACCTCTCCGGTGACAACTGTTACCATATTGGCGGGGAAATAGTTGTTATTATAATAATCAATGACGTCATCTCTTGTAAGATTTGTAATATTTTGAGTTGAACCTCCGATTAAATCTGAAGAAGAACTTTTAATATTATAGAGTTTTTTCAATGTTTCATTAGCTGTAATATTTTCGGGATAACCTAGAATCATATTGATTTCGGAATTTACAATACCTTTTTCTTTTTCAAGCATTTCAACAGCAAATCGCGGCGATTCAAGCATTGATGCATGGATTTTAATTTTCTTTTCCAAATCATTATCATTTAGAAGGTTTGAGCTAATGTAGTAATTAGTTTCTGCAAACCCTGTTGAAGCGTTTGTTTCTGCCCCCATTTTATTAACAGTTTTGAAAAATTCACCGGCTTCCAGTCCTTCTGAACCATTAAATAAATTGTGTTCGATATAGTGGCTTATTCCTCGAAGTTTATCCGGTTCATTCATTGAGCCTGTATTTACATAAGTTTTAACAACAGTTTCTCCCTCTTTAGGGATAATAACGACTTTTTGACCGTTTGCAAGCTTATAGCAATGTGCAGTAAAGTCAAAAGGCAGTTTCAATTCTCCTGTTTTATTATAAGACATTGGAACTTTAATATTGACAGCAGGTTCTGTTACAGGCAGTTTATCTGTCTGTATTTTTTGCTGTGGCTGGGCTGAAAAAGTCGGACTAGTCTGTAACTTCGGCTTTTTACAGTCCAAGTTTGATGTCGGATTTACTCTAAGCATGTATTCTACCTATATGCTTATAAAAACAATTAATAATGAAAAATTGTCTTTTCATTAAGAAACTTTAAATATTGTCTGTTCTCTGTCCGGTCCTACACTTACAATAGAAATAGGTGCACCGATTAATTCTTCAAGACGGGTGAGATATTTTTTGCAATTTTCCGGCAATTTTTCATAACTACGAATACCGGATACATTAACTCCCCAGCCTTTGTGGGTTTCATATACAGGTTCTAAGTATTTGTGCATAAATACATCTGTCGGGTATGCGTCATAAATCTTTCCGTTACGTTTGTCGCGGTAAGCATAGCAGACTTTGATTTCATCAAAGGTATCAAACACATCAACTTTTGTCAGAGCAACAGATGTCAAACCGCCTACCAAAACTGCATAACGCATTGTAACAGCATCAAACCAGCCGCAGCGTCTCGGTCTTCCTGTTGTAACACCGAATTCATGTCCGATTGATTGTATTTTTTTACCGATTTCATTATCAAGTTCGGTTACGAAAGGCCCCTCACCGACACGTGTTACATAAGCCTTTGCAACCCCGATAACTTCGTCAATCATTTTCGGACCGAAACCTGAACCTGTGCAGGCACCGCCGCCTATAGGGTTTGAACTTGTAACAAACGGATATGTGCCGTAATCAACGTCAAGCATTACGCCCTGAGCTCCTTCAAATAAAACGGAGGAACCTTGTTCTTTTGCATTTTCAAGATTTTTCTGCCAGTCAAACCAGACATATGGCTTGAAAATTTCAGCATATTTTTTACATAGTTCAAGAATTTTATCTTTTGAATATGGGGCTAGTCCGTAAACTTCAGTTAACTGCTTGTTTTTCAACGGTAAAATAATATCAAGTTTTTCGTTCAGAGTTTCTTCACTGTATAAGTCTTGGATTTTTAAGCCAATTCTTGCCATTTTATCCGTGTAGGTGGGGCCTATACCCTTTTTAGTTGTACCGATTTTACCTTTTGAAGCATTATCTTCACTGTAACCGTCAACTTCTGTATGGTAAGGCATAGTAATTGACGCAAGCGGGCTTACTCTTAAACCTGACACATCAACACCCTGACTTAAGAGTTCATTTAATTCTTTTTCAAAATATTCAGGCAGAATAACTGTTCCCGGACCGATTAAACAAATTTTATTTTTGTATAAAATTCCTGACGGTATAAGGTGAAACTTATATGTAGTATTGTTAGCAACTACAGTGTGACCGGCATTGCAGCCGCCTTGATATCTTATGATTAAATCAGCATCCTGTGCTAATATATCTGTAATCTTAGCTTTTCCCTCATCTCCCCATTGTGCTCCGACAACTACTCTGTTCATATCCTTTAATCCTTTCAAAAATGGTTATTTACTTATTTATTTTAGCATAAAAAGAACAGAATAAATATATTACCCCTCTCCCATAGGGAGAGGGGTGCCAAAGGCACGACACCATATTGAGCATGGCTTACCCCATACGTCATTACGAGAAGAATGCGAGGCATTCGACGTAGTAATCGCATTGTCGTTGAAGTTTGACGGTGATGCGATTGCTACGGCCTTGTTACACTCGGCCTCGCAATGACATGGTCGTTACTAATCCGCTAAGCAAACCGCCTGAAAGAAGTTGTGGTTACGGTTGGTGAAGTCCCGGGCCATCTCGGTAAGGCCGAAAATGTGGGCGTATACGCTGTTCGTGCCAATCTCCTCACCAGACCAGACGTAAAAGTAGCCTGAAGCGTTTTGTGTAAATCCTAAAGAAGCGACCTTGTCGTTGTCTATTGTTAATTTACCATTTATATCTGATGTTTTGTATACGTAATTCGCAATCTTAGCTAATTGATCTAATGTCGGCATCTTATTAACACCGCCGCAAGCCTCTACCGCCCCAGCCCAATAGTCACTTTTTCCATAAGTTGAGGAGTTCATACATTTTTTTATTCCATATTTTTTCATAAATGCTAAATCATCTGAATCTGTTGTTTCTCCCTTTGAGTCACAAGCATTCCATATATGTGCATCGGGTTCAAACGGTGAGGTAAAACAAGTCCCGTCAGGCAGGCAAAATCCACCTTTGACGCCAGCCAGGCTTAAAACATTTTGATTATTTCTCAAATCTTTATTAACAGTATTAGGAGCTTTAAATCCTGATGTATCATATAATATAGCCAGGCAGTCACTTCCTGTGATTCGATTTGAATAAGGGTCTTGCTTACACTCAGGATTATACGCAATAACAGCATTAACACCGTTCGCAAATTGCACCCCGACAGTCTTGGTATCCCACTCCTCCTGTCCAAAACTTTCGGAGGTTTTAATGTCAGCCATTTCAACTTCTTCTATTTCTTCATTTTCTTTACCCCAATAAACTATATCAGAGAAACAAGAAGTTATATCGTCATTTTTACAAATTTTAGTAATTTTAAAGTGTTTAGCTAATTCATTAACAAAACTTTCGGTATCTCTGTAACCTGCAAGTGTTTGCTGGGTGTTCATAACTTTCAAAGCTTCTTCAAGTTTACGTTGAAAAACCTTATCTGCTGTATTCCAAGCACGTGTTTGATAATTTTGCACCAGTGTTGGAATAGTAAGTGCTGCAATAATCCCGATAATCGCCAGAGTTATCAAGACTTCGGCAAGTGTGAAACCTCTAAAACCTAAGCCATGTGTGGAGCTCGGGGGGGGGTGACTGCCTGAACCGCTTTTGTAGTAATTGTTTTCATAGAAATATCCTCCTTTTTTCTTTATTAAATATTATTTTTCAGGTTTTGTCAAGTTTTAATTTGACTTTAATATTTCTATTAATTTAGGTATAACTTCAAATACGTCAGCAACAATTCCCGTATCTGAAACATCAAAAATCGGGGCATTAGGGTCATTGTTTATACATACAATATGCTCTGAACCTGTTATTCCTACAGTATGCTGAATTGCACCGGAAATCGCGCAGGCAATGTATAATTTAGGCGTGACGGTTTTGCCTGTCTGCCCGATTTGTATTGAATGAGGTGCATAACCCAAATCAACCGCCCCGCGGCTTGCACCGACTGTTCCTCCAATAAGCTCTGCAAATTCTTCAAGAAGATTGAACCCTTCTTCACCTTTCATTCCCTTACCGCCTGCAACTATAATTTCAGCTGAATCAAGCTCGTTTTTAATATCTTCAATTCCCTGAATAAATTCAACAAGTTCAACACGGTCTTTAAAATCTTCCGGCTTAATTAATTTATAAACAAAATCAGTATTTTTGTAATTTATATCATAAGCAGGTTTGAAAACTTTAGGTCTAACAGTTGCCATCTGCGGCTTTGTTTTACAGAGAATAGTTGCCATTAACTGTCCGCCAAAAGTTGGTCTTGTTGCGGCAAGCAAGCCTTTTTCATTTATATCCAGATCAATACAGTCCGCAGTAAGGCCTGTTCCTAATGCGGATGAAATTCTAGGAGCTAAATCTCTACCCTGATTTGTTGCGCCTATTAAGAATATATCAGGTTCAATTTCTTTTACTAAATCTACAATTAAATTAGAATAAGTTTCTGTTGAATATTGTTCGAACTTTTCGTCTTCAAACACAAAAACTTTATCAATCCCGCTGTTTGTAAATCCCTCTTTATAATCAGGCATCATTCCGTGTTTTGTAAATAAAACAGCCATAACAGGAGCACCGTCAAGTTTATCAGCCAATTCGCGGGCTTTGTTTGCAAGTTCAAAAAACACTGTGTGAATATAACCCTGTCTTGTAACTTCTGCATATAAAAGAATTCCGTTACTCATGAAGCACCCCGATTTCTTTCATTTTATCCAGCAAAATTTCAGCACCTCTGCCGTTTTCAAGACAATTGTTTTTTTCTCCGTTATGTTTAACCTCCGGTCTGAAAGCTTTCGATACGTAAGTCGGCGATCCTTTTATCCCCGCATCTTCAGGTGCTAATTCCAAATCATCAAGCGTAACAGTTCTTATTTCTGTATCCTGAGCTTTTATAATGCCGTTTATTAATGCTCTTGACGGTTCAAATTCTGATTTGAGAACACAAATAAGTGCCGGTAAATTTGTTTTAACAATTTCTATCCCGTCTTCAAGAACTCTTGTTGCTGTGATTGTGTTATTTTTACATTCAGTAATTTCTTTTACATAAGTTATTTGCGGAATGTCTAAAAGGCTGGCAATACAAGGACCTGTTTGTGCAGTATCTCCGTCAATTGCAAACTGGCCGCATAGGATTAGGTCAAAATCAGGAAGAATTTTTTTTATTGCCTGAGAAATAGTTTTTCCGGTAGCATAAGTGTCTGCACCTGCAAATTTTCTGTCAGTAATCAAAACTCCGTTATCTACACCCAGAGCTATAATTTCTCTAAGCATATCAGAAGCTTGCAGCGGACCCATTGTAAAAACAGTAATTTCAGCATTGCATTCTTTTTTTAGTTTTAGTGCCTGTTCAACAGCATAAACATCATAAGGGTTGATAATACTTTCAACACCCTCACGCTGCATTGTATTATTTTCTGTCCATTTAATATCCGAGGTATCTGGAACCTGTTTTACACATAAAGCTATTTTCATTGATTAACCGGTTTCTTCTTACTGTTTGCTTCCATTAAAGCGTTATAACCCATTATATACATTGAACATTTTTTTACATTAGCCATATACCATGCACACTTTTCCTGTGTGCAAACCATATCAATACCGCCTGAGCCTATACTTAATAAAGGACAATAAGGAATATTATTGTTCGCCATAATTTCTCCTATTTTATGTTTTGTTTTAATAAATTACAATTTTCACTGCGTTTTCTTTCCTGATCCTTGTAGATACGTGTTCTGTTAATCACTTCATCAAAATCGATTTTATGCGCGTCAAAGTCAGGTCCGTCAACACAGGCAAATTTTGTTTCCCCGCCGACCGTAACACGGCAGGCTCCGCACATTCCTGTGCCGTCTACCATAATCGGGTTCATACTTGCTTCTGTATAAATTCCTTTGCCACGTGTCATATCTGCAACAGCTCTCATCATCGGCATAGGGCCGACAGCAATTGCATAATCAACTTTTTCCCGATTAATAATACGTTCAAGAACCTGGGTTACAAATCCTTTTTCGCCCAATGAACCGTCATCGGTTGTGATGAATAATTCATTGCAGGCGTCTTTCATCTTATCGGCCCAGAAGATTAAATCTTTGTTTCTTGCTCCCATAATCATATAAACTTTATTGCCTGCTTCTTTGAACGCTTTTGCAATCAAATAACATGGAGCAGCACCGTAACCGCCAGCAAGACAAACTACTGTTCCGTATTTTTTAATATGTGTGGGCTGGCCTAAAGGTCCTACAATATCAACAAGCTCGTCTCCTGCATTAAGTTCTGCAAGCTTTTTGGTTGAATAGCCAACGGCCATAAATACTAAAGTCAAGATGCCTTTTTCTTTATCAAAATCAGCGATTGTCAACGGAACTCTTTCCCCGTTTTCTTCTGCTCTGAATATAATAAATTGACCTGCTTTAGCGTTTCTTACAACATAAGGCGCGTCAATTTGAATTTCATATTGATTCGGACAAATTTCTTTTTTAGCCAGTATTTTATATCCCATAAATATATCCCTCTTATAAGAAGATTATACTATAAAAGCATAAAATTGTAAAAGCCGGTTGAAAATATTTTCAACCGGCTTAAATAAAATTGTGATTGTAATCACACCATTATATTTAATTACTCAAGCAAATCACGTATGAATATTTGTAGTCACGGTTATTACCTTTTTTGTCTGTCGCGTTAGGATCAAAGCCTCTTCGGTATGCCGCATCTTTACTTAGTTCTTCACCTGACCAAATAGATATTGTTGAACCTTGTGGTACTTTAAATCCAAGCTTTGCTACCTTGTCATAGTCAAGCGTTAAACCTGAACTTATCCCCTGATAAGCTCCTATTCCTGATGTATTGTATACATAGTCAGCTAACTTTGCTATCTGTGCCATGGTTGGCAGCTTGTCAACACCGTCGCAAGCTTTTACTGCTCCTGCCCAATAATCACCATCGTAATAACATTCTTTAATTCCTAAGTCTCCTTTTTGAGCCTCACAATCTGCTAAACTCATAGCGTCAGGATTGAGTGGAGCAGTAAAACAAACGCCGTCTAATTCAAACGCACAATTACTTCCGCTTAAACTTGCTACGTTTATAGAACGCAAATCTTTGTTCTGAGTGTTAGGATTTTTTAATCCAGAAGTATCATATAATAATGCTAAACAACTTGTTCCTGTTATCTGATTACTATATGGGTCTTGTCTGCAATCAGGATTATAAGCAACAATACCTGTTGTACCGTTAGCAAATTGTAACCCAATAGTTTCAGTATCCCAATCTTTTTGGCCAAATTTACTTGCATTTTTAATATTAGCAATCTCAATTTCTTCGTTATCAGTACCCCAGTAGACTTTATCTTCAAAACAATCAGT
>CANUDF010000004.1 GCA_947857085.1 Candidatus Gastranaerophilales bacterium
CATACGGATACGGTAAAAGTGATTTAACCACAGGGAAATATGGTTGTTCTGCCGAGGGCAACGGTATGTACTGCGGTGCAATGATTATGAAAAACAACTGGGAATACCCTGATAATTATCCGAAACTTTAAAAAAGAGGCTTTAAAGCCTCTTTTTTATATCTATTCAGCGGTAACTTCTTCTTTTGGTTTTGATTTTCTGGTTTTTGAGCCGCCTTTTTCAAAAGCGATTTTACCATCATTCAATACCATTTTTACGGTGTCACCGTTTGCATATTTACCTGACAATATTTCTTCGGCAAGTTCATCTTCAATCTTGCGTTGAATTAATCTTCTCAATGGTCTTGCACCATAAGCTTCGGAATAACCGTTTTCAGCAAGATGATCTTTAACCTCATCGGTTACTTCAACAGACAATTCACGTTCCTGTAAGCGTTTGAACAGATCTTTCAGCATAAGGTCAACGATTTGTCTAATTTCTTCCTTGCTCAAGTGAGCAAATACGATTGTTTCGTCAATACGGTTCAAGAATTCAGGTCTGAAAGCTTTTTTCATCTCTTCGGTAACAGTCTCTTTAAGTTTTTCGTATTTGTCTTTAGACTCGTCATCAGCCGTAGAGAAACCTAATCTTGAAGTAGTCGTAATCATACTTGCTCCGACGTTAGATGTCATAATAATAATTGTATTTTTAAAGTTAATATGACGTCCTTTGGAATCGGTCAATCTACCGTCGTCAAGAATTTGAAGCATAATATTAAACACATCCGGATGTGCTTTTTCAATTTCATCGAAAAGTACAACCGAATAAGGTTTCTTTCTGATAAGCTCAGTCAAATGACCGCCATCATCATAACCAACGTATCCCGGAGGCGAACCAATAAGTTTTGCAGTTGAATGCTTTTCCATAAACTCAGACATATCAACTCTTATCATGTTATCTTCTGAGCCAAATACTGCTTCTGCAAGAGCTTTTGCAAGTTCTGTTTTACCAACACCGGTAGGACCGCAGAATATGAAACTTCCTATCGGTCTGTTAGGAGATTTTAAACCGACACGGGCACGTCTGATAGCCTTGGAAATCGCAACAACAGCATCATGCTGACCAATAACTCTTGCATGTAATGTATCTTCAAGTTTAAGAAGTCTGTCGCTTTCGCCCTCCGTAAGCTTGGTAACAGGAACACCCGTCATTGTTGCTATAACCTCCGCGACATTTTCAGCGGTAACAGTAGGTTTATTAGCTTCGTGTTCTTCTTTCCATTTTGCAGACATTTCACGAATTCTATCTTTCATGTCAGCTTCTTCATCACGTAATTGTGAAGCGCGTTCAAATTCCTGATTTCTTATTGCGTCTTCTTTTTCTTTAATCAAAGCGCGGAGTTCTTTTTCCATTTCTTTACCTTCCGGAGAAAGAGTAGAAACTTTCAAACGGACTTTTGAACTTGCTTCATCAAGAACATCAATAGCTTTATCCGGTAAAAATCTGTCTGTAATATATTTATTAGAAAGTTTTACCGCTGCAACTACAGCATCATCAGAAATTATAAGATTATGGTGTTCTTCATATTTATTTTTAATACCTTTGATAATTTCAATAGATTCATCTTCCGTAGGCTCATCAATCATTACAGGCTGGAAACGTCTTTCAAGAGCTGAATCTTTTTCGACGTACTTTCTGTATTCATCAAGAGTGGTTGCACCGATAACCTGAATTTCACCGCGTGACAATGCCGGTTTCAGAATATTTGCCGCATCAATAGCACCCTCTGCTGCGCCAGCACCGATAAGCGTATGCATTTCGTCAATTACAAGAATAATATTTCCGGCCTGTCTGATTTCGTCCATAATCTTTTTAAGACGTTCTTCAAACTCTCCGCGGTATTTAGTACCGGCAACCAGAAGCCCCATATCAAGCTGGATAACTTTTTTGCCGTCCAGAATATCGGGAACTTCCGCATTAACAATTCTTGTCGCAAGACCTTCTGCAACAGCAGTCTTACCAACACCTGGTTCACCAATAAGAACAGGGTTGTTTTTAGTTCTTCTTGCAAGAATTTGAATAACACGTTCAATTTCTTTTTCTCTGCCCACAACAGGGTCAAGTCTTAACTCCTGAGCTGCAAGCGTCAAATCGCGTCCGAATTCATCAAGACTAGGCGTCTTAGTTTTTCCGCCGGATGAAGACGAACTGCTTGATGATGAACTTGAAGAACTTCCCCCGGAAACCTGAGGTTTAGTTTCACCAAGCATTTTTATAACATTGCTTCTAATTTTATTCAAATCAACGCCAAGATTTTCTAATACTCGTGCCGCAACACCTTCGCCCTCTCTGATTAAACCCAGTAAAAGATGTTCAGTACCTATATAATTATGTCCAAGCTGTCTGGCCTCATCCCAGGACAATTCCAAAACGCGTTTTGCACGCGGAGTGAACGGAATTTCTACAGCAACAAATCCTGAACCGCGGCCTATTATTTTTTCAACTTCTGCTCTTGCATCTTTAAGGTTAACCCCCATAGATTTAAGAGTTTTAGCTGCAACGCCTGTACCTTCGCCGATAAGACCAAGTAAAACCTGTTCTGTACCTACAAAGTTATGTCCAAGTCTCCTTGCTTCTTCCTGTGCAAGCATTATGACCTTGATAGCTTTTTCAGTAAAACGTTCAAACATTATTTCTCCTATCTCTTCCTATATAGAGATTATATACTAAAAATAAAAAACTTTCAACTGCCAAAGGCAGGATAAGATACTTTTTGAATTTTTGTCCGGACCTTTTGAGATTTATTGTTTAAGGCTGTACCAGAGGCACGACAACATATTGACTAAATCCTGGTCTCGGCGCACTCCGCCCTGTTAATAAAAAAAGGCAGGAACCTATCCTGCCTACCCTCTTACTTTTTACCAAAAAGCCAGCTGTAATAATAACATTTTCCTGACGGGCACCAGCGTTCTTTTGTACTAATATCATATTCATATGTAGGTCTAATGTTAACCGGAGCATCCGGCAAATTTATTGTCCCCTTGTTATGAGGTTTCATTGAAAACGGAAACCTGTCTTTTCCCAGTTCATTAGGAGCTTTATGTCCGTTTATATCAACAATAAACACATTTTCATTAGAATTTCCCATACTAAAGGCATAAGTCGACCAAGCTCTGCCTGAAGAATCGACAAAAGAGTCTACATAGCGCGGACAATTACTTGAATTACCTTTAAAATCCGCATTGCCGCCTTGACCTTGTTCTGCATCAATACATTGCCAGCAGGGTGTGTCATCAGCCCCATCAAAACATGTTTTTGTGACTTTCATATAATTTGTAAGAAGCCTGAAATTTTTTCTGTAAGATGTGGATACACCGGATACTATATTACCGTCATCATCTATATTATCCCATGTAATCTGATTTAAGACTCCATCATTTAAAAGCATTTGAAAAGCATTATTTACATCGCTAAAAGCCTTTTTATAAGCCGCTTTATACAAGACTTCCTGATATTTTGAAACCAATGCAGGTATTGTAATGGCAGCTACAACACCTATAATAGCCAGTGTAATCAAAACTTCTGCTAACGTAAACCCGGACTTATAATTCTTCATACCAGAATTATAGTTAATATCAGTAAATTTGTCAATTAGCAAGGAGAAAGCTAATTTTTTGCCCCCCCCCCGACATGTAATGATCTTTTCATACGAATCTCCTTTCAGTCATAACTTTCTTAACTATTATAACATTACAAAAGTTTTTTGCAAGAAAAAAGGGACATAAGTCCCTGAAATGGAGTTTATATTCTTATGTTTAGTTACCTACAAGCCTTAAGGCTTCTTGAAGCAATTCTTTTTGCGATGAAATTAATTTATTAGATACTTCCATTTGCAGTTTAGCCATTTGGTAATAAGAGATATTACCTTTAAAGTCAGCATTTGAAAGTTCCAGCAAGCCTGAACGGATTTCACCGCTGCCTATAACAGGTTTTCCTGAAGCTTCGGTTTCGACAAATTGGCCGCTTTTAAACTCATACAAACCAGCAGCGTTATGGAAATTACGTGTTGTAATTCTGTACAAAGGAACAGTACGTTTGCCGCCGTCTGCTTTACCGTAGATTGTACCGTCACCCTTTATTTCATAATCATCGTACTTGCCCAGATATTTACCGTTATTAGGGTCAATCCACATTTTTATGTTTGTTGTAGGAATATCCAGAGACCCGCCTTTTAATGCGGTTTGCTGATATAAATCAGCGCTTATGGATTTTGTTCCCTGCATAATTTCGCCTTTATCATTCAGGATGTAACCTTGAACTGTATTGCCGCTCTTGTCACGATAAACGCCTTCGCCGTCAAACTTAAATTCACCTAAACGGGTATAAATACTTTTACCTTCCGAGTTTTTTACAAGGAAAAATCCTTTACCTTCAAGAAACAAGTTTTCTGTTGAAGTACCCGGAGTTGATTTCCCCTGACTGATTTTTTTATCGTAGTCATTTGCAATTGCACCGCCGAGAAAAGTTTTAAAGTTAACTTGTTTTTCTCTGAAGCCTGGAGTATAGACATTTGTCATGTTATCTGCGATTACGTCCATCCAGTTAACTGTCGCAAACTGAGTGTTAAGTGCAGTGATAAATGAATCATTCATGATCATTCTCCTTATTATTTTTTCTGTTTTGTTCCTGATTTTGTTTTTGTCTTGAGTAAGACAAATCTTTGTATGCAAGCTCCTGTTCGTCAAATCTTTGACGCAGGAATGAGATATTTTGCTTTAAATATTCTTCTACAGCTTTATCGCCGGGGATAAATGTAGCAGAAAGAGCACCGTCTTTATCAACTCTTATAACGACAGAAACATCTTTGTCAAAATTAATACGGAACGGCTGATTTGTTTTAACAGCTTCATGCAAAGCATTCATCAAAGTTGCTGATACCTTGACATTTTTACTTGCCTGCTGAACATTTTGTTCTATTCCACCCTGTAAATCAGCAGCAACATTTTGTAAAGTCTTATCTGTATTTTGAACTAAATCGGCAAAAAACACAGCATCGTCAGATGACATCTCAATATTTGAGTAATCCAACTTAACAGCCGCCTGTGAATTATTTAACATTGTTAAATTTGCAAGCTGACGGTTTGCATCCATTAAAGTCTGAATATTATCAACCTGCAAAAGATTTTTATCGGAATTTTGAGATTTATGTAATGCTGACATATTAATTTCGCCTGACAGCATAAGCGTTTGCTCTGCATCAAGAGCGGTATCTTTAGCATTTTTGTCTTTATTATTTATTTTATCATCAGTTTTAGATGAATTTTCAGGCTTTTTATCCTCGGCTTTAGAAGTTTTATCAGTTTCTTTAACGTCATCATTTTTTTCTGTGGAAACTTTTTCCATTTCTTCTTTAAAAGATGAGTCACTTTTGGAGGATTTTTGAGCCTGAGACGATACGTTTGTATCTGCGGTACTCATAGTTGCTGCTGATGAAGTTGTTGAACTAATATCCATTTTCGCCCTCGATTTTTTTTAATTCTTCAAGTAATTGTTTTTCTTCTTCTTCGAGCTTTTCCTGACTTTGTCTAAAATACCTTACTACACCAAGCTCGGAATATTGTTTAAGCTCTGCGGCTTTTTCTTCTTCTATGTATATTTCTCTATGCCGCTCTTTGTGTTTTTCAAGAACCTTAACCGCCTGTTCCAGCTTAACCAGTTTTGCAACTTCTATGTCTAATTGCTCCTGTGCCTGCTGTCTTATTTGTTCTAGTTCTTCTGCTTTTTCCCATAAGTGGTTGAGATATTTGTCATAAGTCTCATACATCATGGGATCTGCCGTTCTCAAACCGTTTTTTGTTGCCTGAATTTCAGCCTCGTTTTTTCTTATGTTTTCTTCTGCTATATAAACTGCCTGCTGTGCTTTTTGTACAACCAGTAACTGTTCTTCTTTTTTACGAATTCTGAAATCAAGTACTTTTTGTAAACGGTATCTGAATGGCATTGTTACACTTTCTTGCATTCATTATGAATGATTAAGTCCGTGTTAGAAACATCTGTTTGTATGAGATTGTTTTAATAATTTTTTCACAGAAGTCAATAAACTTGACTAACCGCGCAGAAATTCATATAATGATAAGGTACACAATTATACGGAGGATTTAAGAATGAGCTTAAAAGCACACTATGACTACATTTCCACTAAGGGGGGGGGGCACTAGCAGCTTAACCTCCGGTTCGTCATTTGACAAATTTTATCACTGTAACTATAATTTGAATATGGAGACTTATAGTTATGGAGGTAAGATGAATCACAAAAAATCACGTGCCGCATTCACACTTGCTGAAGTACTTATTACTTTAGCAATAATTGGTGTTGTTGCTGCATTAACTATTCCTACACTGGTACAAAATTATCAAACACGTGCTTGGAAAACAGCTTCTGATGTATTTAAAATTAAGCTGGAAGAAGCTTTAAGAGTTATGAACACACAGCAAACATTAGCAGGTTATCGTAACACTGAAGATTTCGTTAATGAGCTTAGTAATCATTTTAAAATTACTAAAATCTGTAAAAATGATGATTTAACTTCTTGTTTTCCTGATAAAGTTTACTGGGATGATGAAGAAATTGATGTTGCAAATCTAAAAACTGCAGATAAATTTGGCCAAGACGACTGGGACACTGATGTAGTTGGCGTTCAGTTTGCCAACGGTACTACAGGATTGATTGCATACAATCCTACAGAATGTAGTCAAGACCCATACAGTAACCAGGTTAATGTAACTAAGTGTCTTGCTATATTATACGATACATCTGGTTATAAAAATCCTAACACTAACGGTAAGGATTTAAATTCAATCAACGTTGACAGTCTTGGCAATAGCAAATGTGCTATTGAAACAGGTGGAGTATGTTTTTCAAAAGTATTTGAGCCGACTCCGTTAACAAAGGCAGAATGTGAAGCCCAAAAAACTGACTTAGGAATTAAAGAATGTTACTACGAAAGTGACTATTGGGCAGGAGCAATGGCAGAATGTAAAAGCAAAGGTCAAAGCTTACCTTCATTAGAGCAGTTAGCAACGCTTGCAAACTATCTTTACAATACAGACAAAGTAACAGCTACAGATGACGTATTAGGCTTAACAATGGATGAGAGCAGAATGGCTGAACTCGGTGCTTCTTACAATGGCAGTTACTTTCGTGTCTGGTCCTCTGTCGAGTACTCCAAGAGCGGCGCGTACTATCGCACGTTCGCCCAGTCTGATACGTACTACCGCAGCTACAGCGGCAACACCCGGGACAGCAGCTCCCACGTGGGAGTTTGTGTAGGTGGCTAAGTTAACCTATTTACCTATTTCGCGAAATGAAAAGAGGTGCATTAAACACCTCTTTTTATTATGGTAAAATGTGTACTCCGGTTCCTGAACCACGGTATGAGTTATGGTAGTTCCAGCCGGTATTGCCGTATGATCCGCGCTGAAAATCAGGTCCGTAATTTGGTATATACGGTGAATAAATTTGCGGAGACATGCCTGTCGGAACCCCGACAAATCTGTTATTAAAGAAATTACCCAGTGAACCTGCAAGTCCTCTCCAGCCGCTTCCAACCCTTGTCGGCGGCATTCCGCAATATGGATAAGGGTTCAACGGAGTGACTGTAGTGAAAGTGTTTTTATTATATTGGGGTACGGCTCTTGAAAGCATTTCATATCTGCTGTTTAAATCACCGCTTTGGATTGTGCCCATTACCTGTTCTTCCAGACGAGAAATTCTGTTTTCCGGCAGGTCATTGTCATATGTTCTTTTAAATATTTTTTTCTCCAGTTTGCTTAAATTTTTAAGCGGAAGGTTATTGGAAACATTATTATTCCTATAATTAACAATTATATTATTCATTCTCTGTTCGTATGACATCTGCGGGTATGTTCTGTTAAAAACAGTTCTTTCCAGACGATTTAAACGCACGCCAATATGCTGGTTTTCATAAGTCTGCCCTAATATCCGCTGTTCGGCCTGAGTCACTTTATTATAATTCAGATTATTATAGTTATTTCCTGCAAGTTTGTTCACAGTATGTCTTTTAGGCTGAAGCGGAGGAAATCCGTCTTTTGCATAGTTATAGTTTATCTGTGCATTAACAATACCCGCTGAAATAAAAAATAAGCATAAAATTAAAAAAATTTGTTTCATATTTTGTAACCCTCAATCAACAAAGAAAGCTTAATATAAGTTTTTGAAATATTCATTCTCCACAAGATTAAATTAACAGCTAGCCAGTCAGAAAAAAATATGCTAAAATAATTTCTATGAAGAAGAAAGTTATTGCATATCTGCATACACACTGGGACAGAGAATGGTACAGAGAGTTTGAAGTTTTTAGGCTCCGACTTTTAAGGGTTTTTGACAATGTACTTGATATGCTTGAAAATGGCAAAATTCCATCATTCTACTTTGACGGACAGGTTGCGGCACTGCTTGATTATTTGGAACTACGTCCGGAAAAAGAAGCGCTTGTAAGAAAATTTATCAAAGAAAAGAAACTTTTTATAGGCCCGTTTTATTGTCTTGTTGATGAATTTTTAACAGACAGAAAATGTTTTGAAAAGAATCTTGAAATAGGTTTGAAGATTTCTAAAGATTTCGGATGTGAAGATTTTCTCGGATATTTTGCGGATACTTTCGGTCACAGCAAAAATATACCGCTTCTATTAAAAGAATTCGGTATTGATAAAGCAATGGTATGGCGTGGTGCAGGAGATTTGCCCGCAGATTTTATTTTTAACGGCGTAAACACTGTTAACCTTATACGCGGGTATTTTATGGATATATTTTCCGCTGATATATCAATCGAGGCAAAAGCAGGCTGGCTGGAAAAAGACCTTGACAAAATTGCCGAAAAAGCTTCAAAATATATTCTAATGCCTATAGGCGCCGATCACCTCGGGGTTGAAAAAGATATTGCAGAACAAATAAAAGAGGTTAATAAGTATCTTACAAATTACAAAATTGAACTGGGCTCTCCGTTTGATTATTTTAATAAAGTAAAATTTAAAGAAGAATGGAATGATGAATTAAGAGACAATTCAAAAACATTTATTCTTCCCGGTTCGTATTCAGCAAGAATGAAGCTTAAGCAATACAATACAAAATGCTGCTATCTTCTTGAACAGGCAGATAATCTTCAAAAGCATTACGGAAATAAATACGAAAGCGTAATTGAGTATGCATATAAACTTCTGTTGCAAAATCAGGCACACGACAGCATTTGCGGATGTTCAACCGATTTGGTGCACATGGAAAATATTACCCGATACGAAAAGGTGATACAAATTACAAATACAATAATTGAAGAACTCAGACTTGAGCATCATTTTGAAACTCCTGTAATACATAGCATCAAACCCTTAACCGGGTTTGAAGTTCTCGAAACCAAACAGGGATTTGATAATAATATTTTGTATGACACACAAAAAATTCCAGTTACTGAAGACCACAGAACAATTTATACTCTGAAAAGACCGATTAAAAAACATTGCGATATAAATATTGAAGCAAAGCACGGAAAACTTCTCATAAATGACATTGAGGTTGAATTTGTAAGACGAAACGATGAGGGTGACACTTATAATTTTGGGGCTGTTGCAGGTGATTACGGGCAAAAGGCCGAAATCTTCGGGGTTACAAATAATATTGTAAAAACAAGCTTTTTTGATGTTAAATTTGAACGTGGTGAAAGCCTTATTAATTTCAAAATAGATTGGGACAATAAGTTTAAAAACAAACTATGGCAGGTCAGATTTGTAATGCCCGAACCGGTTACTACAACGTTTTCGGAAGATATGAATACAATTATTGAACGGGAATTTGATCCTGATTATGACATGCTTGAACATCTCCCCAAAAAACGCGGAATTGAAGTTAAAACAAATTTTGCACCTATGCAGCGGCTCGTTTGGGCACAGGGTTTCGGTGTCATAACAAAAGGATTAACTGAATATGAAGTTTTTAAAAACTGGCTATCTGTAACACTTTTGAGAAGCGTAGGCGTAATTTCCAACCCGCATAACCCGTCACGCACAACACCGGCGGGCCCGCCGCTTGAAGTTCCCGAAGCACAGCAATTGGGAGATAATACCGCTGAATTTTCTATCGGATTTTTTGATATTAAAGATTATCAAAAATATATTGATGAGGTTTATCCGCCGTTTACATAATAAAAAACCCTATCTTTCGATAGAGTTTGGAATTCTTTTTCGTAATTCCTCGTGTGTAGAAGGTTAGTGTGTAGTAGGTAGTGTAAATAGTAGTGTGTATTATGTATCTCGTGTTTATTTAATCAATCCTTACATATTAATAAAGTATTTCTTGAGTATATAATTGCTATATACATTAATTATATTTACAAAACTTTACAAAAAGATTAAAAGCATAAGAATTGTCACATTATTGAAACAAATATATATTTTTTCTTGACCTTTTCGAGAAAAATCTATATTCTTAATATGTGGGAAAAGAAAAGAGGCTGAAATGAAAGAATTTAAGCATACACGTTTGGATAACAGACAATTTACACCGGAAGAAGTAAAAGGATTCATAAAAGAATACAATATAAAATTTATTAAACTTCAATTTGTTGACATAAACGGTCAGGTAAAAAATCTTACTATTCCGTCAGAACACATTGATAAAGCATTAGCAAATGAAATGATGCTTGACGGCTCTTCAATCAAAGGTTTCAGAAGCATTGAAACATCAGATATGTTCTTTTATCCAGATATAAACTCTTTTCAAATTCTGCCATGGAGAGAAAAAGACGGCATAACATCAGCAAGATTGATTTGCGATATTTATAACCATGACGGAACACCGTTTGAGGGCTGCCCCAGATGTAACCTTAAACGTATTATGAAAGAAGCCGAAAAAATGGGATTTTCAATGAATGTTGGTCCGGAAGCCGAATTCTTTTTATTCTCAAAAGACAAAGACGGCAGAGTTACAACAACTACTCAGGACAGAGCCGGTTATTACGATGTGGGGCCTGAAGATTTGGGTGAAGATGTAAGGAGCGAAATTGTTTTAACCCTAAAAGAAATGGGATTCGATATTGAAGCTTCACACCACGAAGGGGCAGACGGACAGCACGAAATTGACTTCCGCTATACAGATATTTTGACTGCGGCTGACAATGTTGCAACCTTTAGAATTGCAGTTAAGGCTATTGCGGCAAAACATAATCTTCATGCCACATTTATGCCGAAACCTATATATGGAATTAACGGTTCCGGTATGCACTGCAATGTGTCATTGTTCAAAGACGGTAAAAATGCATTTTATGATGCAAATGAAGAATACCAGCTTTCTGATACAGCAAAATTTGCTATTGGCGGTATGCTGAAACATGTTAAAAGTATTACGGCTATAACAAACCCGACAGTAAACAGTTATAAACGACTGGTTCCGGGCTATGAAGCTCCTGTTTACCTTGCATGGTCGTTAGCAAACAGAAGCGCGCTTTTAAGAGTTCCGGCAAAACGCGGCAACGCAACAAGGGTTGAACTCCGTTCTCCGGATCCTTCCTGCAACCCGTATTTAGCTTTTGCAGCAATTTTAGAGGCCTGTTTAGATGGCGTAAGAAATAAAATTGACCCGCCGGCACCGGTTGAAAGCAATATTTATAACCTTTCTTCAAAAGAACGTAAAAAGCAAAGAATTGATGCTTTGCCCGGAAGTCTTGCCGAAGCACTGGAACAATTAGACAAGTCACTTGTTGCGCGTGCTGCTTTAGGTGATCATATCTTTAATGAATTTATGTCATCAAAACGTAAGGAATGGGATTCTTTCAGAACTTATGTTTCCAAATGGGAATTGGATAAATATCTTGAAAGATACTAATTACAAAGAGTTTATATAATTAATGAGCTCTGACATAGAATAAATATTTTGGACAACGAAGAAATCTTTTTTCGTTGTCTTTTTTACATAACTCAACGTCTTACCGTCTAAAAAGTCTTCGCTGTATGGTCTCAGCATAATTGACGGGATAACAACAAAATCAGCTTCAACATCTTTTACGGTTCTTATTAAATCATCTGTTGTAATTAGTCCTGCAACCGTAATATCTTCACCCCAGTAGTTTGATTTTACCGGTATTACAGAACATTCCAAATTTTCAATTTTATTAAGTCTATCAGAAATATATTTAAGAGCATCCTTTGCGGCATAAGAAGTTGCAAAAACAAATTTTAGTGGCGTTTTGAGCTTTTTAGGAAGTTTATACTTTTTGAAATCTTCCAGTAACAATCTTATTGAACCGACACCATCCTCAAGCTGTGAAAAGTTACCGTAGTATTTTGCAGGCGGGATTTCACGTTCTGCAAGCAGAAAGAATTCATCAGAACAGCAGACGCGCTTGTATTTTGAAGCAATATCAATCGTTTCTTGAGCACATTTTTTATCTACCTGCTTTAATCCGTCCTGTCTGAATTGAGTTATGCCGACAGGAACAATTGCCGTTGATAATACAGTATTTTTTAGTTTTGCAAGATCTGACAGTGTTCTGTCCAGCTCTTTTCCGTCATTCAACCCGGGGCACAAAACGATTTGTGCATGGAACGGAATTTTATTTTTTCTAAACCATTCAAGGTTTTCCAGTGCTTTTCCCGCATTCGGATTTCTGAGCATTTTATTCCGCAGCTCAGGGTTTGTAGTATGAACAGAAACATAAAAAGGCCCAAGCTGCATTCTTTTAATACGCTCTCTGTCTTTATCCGTAAAATTTGTCAGCGTAATATATGTTCCCTGAAGATATGAAAGCCTGTAATCATCATCTTTTACATACAAAGTATCACGCAAACCCTCTGGCTGCTGGTCTACGAAGCAAAAAATACAATGGTTTAGACATGGTTTCACTCTGTCAAAAACAGCACTTTCAAACACAATACCCAAATCTTCATCGTAATCTTTTTCTATTTCAATAAGTTCGATTTCCCCGTTTTTCTTTTTAACCTCAAGAGTTAAAAGTTCAGACTTGCAATAGAAATTATAATCAATCATATCAGCCATTTTATTATCATCAATTGATAAAATTTCATCTCCCTGCTCAATTTCAAGCTCTTGAGCTATTGAATTTTCAACAACACTGTTAACGACTGCCGGCATTTTCCTTTTCCAATCCTTCCAGTATTGTTATAAAATTTGAGTATTCACAAATCGTATTATCTAAAATAATCCTCTGGTAAAAACTTAATTGGTTATAATCATTGTTAATAATATTTTCTGCGTTAAATTTATGCTGCATTGCAAGTGATTTAATATGAAAAAACAAATCCGCGCATTCATCTTTTGACAAATATGAAGCACAGGAAAGTTTTACACGTGCATTAGAGAAAAATTGAAGCGGGTTTTCACTTAAGTTTTCCAGAATAAGTTTTCTTAACTCCTCCATACCATTTCTTGTAATTGTATAAAAAACAGAAAGTCTTCCGCCGTCAGACATCATTTTGCGTGACGAGATACTGCCGTTTTTTTCAAGACGGGTCAGCGCAGGTTTAATTGCCCCGAAACTCGGTTTGCTGTATGCTCCAAAATTTTCATCAATGTATTTTTGAACAGAATACATAGTGTGTTCACGTTTCGATAAAACATATAATATCATTAATTCAAGCATAGCTTGATTATAGCATAAATTGACAATAGCCGCAATTTTTTTGTATAATCATTATATGGGGACATTACAAAAATATTATAAACAATCTGCTACATACAAGGTATTCAAAGGAATGTCCGAAACTCTTGTTGATTTTTTGGATACACTTGGGAAAATTACGGAAAACGGAATACATGTATTAAAGTGTATTTTAAAAGGTCAGATTAACAGAAAAGAACTTATTTATCAATGCTCAAGATTTGGAGTAAGTTCTCTTCCTATAACACTTACCATTGTCGGAATGACTTCAATAATTGTAACGTCTCAGGTAGCTCTGGAAATGGTCAAACAGGGCGGAGGAAACTTCATAGGAATGATGATGTCAATATTAATTGTAAGAGAAGTTGCCGTTATAATGTCAGGCTTTGCGATTATTTCAATGATTGGCTCATCTTTGGCTTCTGAAATCGCAACAATGCGGGTTACAGAACAAATTGATGCAATAGAAGTATTAAAAGTGGACCCTGTATGTCATTTATTTATACCAAGAGTTTTGTCCGGAATAATTATGATGCCTTTTGTAACAATACTTGCAGCAGCAGTAGGAATTATAGCAGGTGCAGTGACTTCTGATTTATTTGCGGGATTAAGCTATATGGCATATTTTGATTCTGCATGGCTCGGTATTTATATGAAAGACTTATGGGTAAGTTTATTAAAAGCAGTGTTTTTCGGAGGAACAATAGCGCTTATAAGCTGCTCGTGCGGTTACTTTGCTTCCGGCGGAGCAAAAGGCGTAGGACTTGCTACAACGAAGGCGGTTGTCTGGTCATTTGTTGCAATTGTAATATGGGATATGATATTTGCAATAGCATTTTTCTTTTAATGTTGTAAAATAGAAAGTACAATCATGAGTATTGAAGTAAAAAATTTAGTTAAAAAATTCGGTGATAAAACAGTTATTGATAATGTTTCCTTTAAAGTAAACGATAAAGAAACACTTGCTGTCGTAGGGTTTAGCGGTTCCGGCAAAAGTACAATTCTAAAACTTATTTGCGGACTTATTCCTAAAGACAGCGGTGAAATTATTACATCTGAAGGTGACATAGCAATGGTTTTCCAATACTCCGCTTTATTTGATTCTCTTAATGTTTCAGATAATATTTCTTTTGCCTTAAGAGAACGGCAAGATTTAAGAAAAAAATATACACCGGAACAAATAAAAGACATAGTTGTTCAAAAGCTTGAGCTTGTTGGTTTAAAAGGAATTGAAAACCTTTTCCCGTCAGAACTTTCAGGCGGCATGCAGAAACGTGTCAGTTTTGCACGTGCAATAGTAACAGAGCCGAAATCAATACTCTATGATGAACCTACTTCAGGTCTTGATCCAATATCTTCAACTCTTATTGAGGATTATATTGTAAGGCTTAAAGAAGAAACAAATGCGGCATCAATTGTTGTTACACACCAGATGTCAACAATTACAAGAACTGCCGATCGTGTTATAATGTTATATAATGGAAAAATTGTTTTTGAGGGCACTCCGGAAGAAATGTTAAGACAGGATAATGAATATACAAAACAGTTTGTAACAGCCTCTTTAGAAGGCCCGATGAAAATGATGGAAGGGAAAAAAGATGAGTAATTTCAAGGAGAATTTATTTAATAATGACGTAATGTCTTTAGATACCTATATAATGTTTAAACTAAAAGAGGAGACTGCCAGATTAAAACCTGAGCTTACGGCAAAAAACAGAGCCCCGATTTCTCTTTCTATGGGGGCTCCGACAGCTAACCCGCCTAAAGTTTTAATAGACAGACTAAAAGAAATTCTTGACGAAGACGGCATACATATGTATTCAACTCCAAAAGGCGAAGAATATTTCAGAAAAGCAATAGCTCAAAGAATGAAAAGCCGTTTCGGTGTGGATATGAACCCTGACAAAGAAATATTTTCTCTTGTTGGTTCAAAAGAAGGTATTTCAAACTTAATGAGATTTCTAATAACACAAAAAAATGAAGACAAAGACATAATAATGGTTCCGGATCCTTGTTATGCCTCTTACCTGCAATTTATACAGTGTGCAGGAGGCTTGGCGTATCATATACCTTTAACTCAGGAAAACAATTATATGCCTGACCTGAATAAAGTTTACGACAATTTTATCAAAGAGGGCTATAAACCTGAAAACTTAAAAGCTCTGGTTATAAATTACCCGAATAACCCGCTCGGGGTAAGTGCTACCCGCGAATACGTACAATCAGCAGTTGATTTTTGTAAAAAACACAAAATCCTTTTGATATCAGATTTAGCCTATGCTGATTTGTATTTCAGTGAAGATGAAAAACCTTTTAGCGTATTTGAATTAGACGGGGCAAAAGATATTGCGGTAGAATTCCATAGTTTCTCAAAACCTTATGCTGTTACAGGCTGGAGACTGGGCTGGGTTTGCGGTAATGAATTTGTTGTTCAGCGTCTAGGTAAAGGTAAATCAACAATTGACAACGGTATATTTAAAGCCTTACAAAAGGCTTGTGCTGAAATTTTAAATTCAAAAGCCGGCGATGATTACATTGCCGAAGGAAACTTGGGCTACAAACGTAAACAGGCAATTATGGTAAAAGGATTTAAAGAACTCGGCTGGGACATTGATGACAGCAAAGTTCCGCATACAACATTCTATTTGTGGCTTCCTATACCAAGAAAATACAAAACTTCATTTGAGTTTTGCGAAGACCTTTTAAGCAAATCCGGAACTGTAGTAGTTCCCGGAACAGCGTTTGGTGACTGCGGTGAAGGCTTCTTCAGATTGTCTTATGTATGCTCTGACGAGCAACTTCAGGAAGTTATAGACAGAATGAAAGCCGATGGATTTTATTACTAAGAAATAAATATCTTTAGATAGTCATATAATTGTTCGATTTGACTATCGGAAAGTTTATCAATCTTTTCAACAATTGACGATTTCTTTTCGTCAATTGTTTTTTCTTCAGCAAATTCAAAAAATCTTACAGGCTCAACCCCCAAAGCTTTTGCAATACGCTCCAGTGTAACAAGAGACGGAAATGCACGACCATTTTCAATTGCACATAAAGATGCAGGCTCAATTAAAATCCGTTCGGAAAGCTGTTCTTGTGTAAGATTATGCAGCCTGCGTATTTGTTTAATTTTACCGCCTAATTTTTTCTTCATACATTAATATTAATGTTTTAAAAATAAAAAAGTAATAATAATATTTATGCAGTATTTTGTAAAACTATGTAAATATTATTATACACCATGCAATATTTACATAGTTAAGTTGTATAATTAGCATGTATTACGTAGTATAAGGAGAAAAAAATGAAGAAGGGATTTACTTTAGCGGAAGTGTTGATAACACTTGCAATTATAGGAGTTGTGGCAGCCATGACAATTCCGACACTGGTAAGTAATATTTCAAGGAAACAACATTTAACGGCATTTAAGAAAAAATATGCGGAAATAATAGAGGCAGTAAAATTATCAACAATAGAAAATCAGGAACCGTCAAAATGGAATTACGACTTAGAAGATGGTGAATTTTTTGCAACCTACCTTGCTCCATATTTAAAAGTCACACGCTGCGATGACTGCTGGTTGAGTTATGAACTTAAAGGCTTCTGGTTTGAAGCTCCGGCATTTGCAGCTGGTGAAAAATGTCCGGATGACGAAAGCGAACATGATTGCTACAACAATCCCAACTCTTGTGAATGCAATGCCTGCAAAAACGGGTATAGACCAAACTTAGACTGGTGTATAGAATGGTTGAATTCATTAGATAATACTCCCCCAGACGAACCTGAAATAACATATTCTTTAGTAGACGGTACGAGTTTGGGTCTGATAAAGAAAGCTGATTTCTTTTATCTATATTTAGATATAAATGGCGCTAAATCACCAAACACATATGGTGCTGACAGATTTGTATTGACAGTTTCTGGCAGCAGTGTACTACCTTATGGTTATGGTATTGAAGATCTAACCTCTGGAGAATACGGCTGTTCAACAGAGGGCAACGGCATGTACTGCGGAGCAGTAATAATGCAGAATAATTGGGATTATCCAAACGATTATCCGAAACTTTAAAACAAAAAAGACCTCCCGAAAGAGGTCTTTTTTATTATATATATTATCTCTGTTAGCTTAATGCCATAAGAGCTTTAACTGAACGTGCATTTTCTCTTACTTCTTCGTCAGAGTGCATTTCAACTGTATCTGTTAAGATTTTAATTGCTTCTTCTTTATTATCAAGAGCAAGAAGTTCATTGATTGTGCTCATTGCAACGACAGTTGACATATCGTTAATACCTTTACCTTTGTTAGTAATAGTTACTGCAAGAGAATCATGCATGTTTTTTCTTACTAAAGCACGGGCTGTTAATTCTCTAACTTCATCATCTGAAGAGTTAGTACCCATTTCTTCTAAAACTCTTATTGAATCAGGATCTTCATGTAAGCACAAAGCTTCAATTATATTTCTTACTTTTCTATTATTATCTTTCATAATTACCTCCCTATGCTGCTATATTCAATCCTGACAAATCTTTCCACATTGCTTCTAAAGAAGTTACATCCTGTTTTTTCAGTTTTTGTACACTGTAATTATCAATCATTGAGGTAAATCCTTCTTTTATAGCACGTCCCGGGGCTGCAAAATCAATAGAAACTTCCATATTGCCTATTTCATTAATTTTATTTACAGCTGAAGAAAATCCTTCTTTCATTCTGCTGCCAAAAGCAACTACAGATTCAATACCCTTACGGAAAGTCGGGAATGCATCACCTATAGAACCTACAAAAGCACTTAATTTTAACTTGTCTTTCATTGAAGCTTTAGCTTTTGTTTCAAATACATCAGCTGTTAATACATTACCTTTAAAACTTGTTGATGCAAAAGGATTTGAAGAATTTTTTTCTACCTTTTTTGCTGAAATTTTGATAGGAGTATTTAGGATTTGACTGACTCTTTCAATTATCATTAATATATACCTCTCTCTAACTATTCACATACTAAGAATAACATAGTTCTTAAATATGAAATCCACCTTTTGGTGTATTATTTATTTTAATAATTTATACTTTAGTTGGGATTTGTGTTAAAATTTGAATATGGAGTATAAAAATTTAGAAGAATTAATCGGAGTAATACGAACATTACGTTCGCCGGGCGGGTGTCAGTGGGATAGAGAACAGACTCACAATAGTTTAAGACCCAATATGCTGGAAGAAGCATACGAGGCTGTTGATGCAATAGATGATAACGACATGTCCCACCTTAAAGAAGAATTGGGAGATGTATTATTGCAGGTTATTCTGCACTCGCAAATTGCTTCGGAGGAGGGTGAATTTAATCTGGAAGATGTGGCAAAAGGAATAAAAGATAAATTAATCCACCGCCATCCGCATGTTTTTGGCAATGTAAAAGTAAACTCTACAGATGATATACTTGCTAATTGGGATAAATTAAAAGCTGAAGAAAAGAAGCATAGAAAATCAGCAATGGACGGGATTTCAAAAGCGCAATCCGCATTGATGAGCGCGCAAAAAATTAGTAAAAAAGCTGTAAAAACAGGTTTTGAATGGCCTGATGAAGCTTCATTATACGAGTGTATCTATTCGGAATTTAAAGAATTCAAAGAAGCAAAAGCTGAAAATGATAAAGAACATATGGAAGAAGAACTCGGAGATATTTTGTTTGCCGTTGTTAATCTTGCCAGATGGAATAAGATTGACGCAGAACAGGCACTTTTAAAAGCAAACAAAAAATTTGAGAAACGTTTTAGAAAAATGGAAGAATTAGCCGAAAAACCACTTCAAGAACTTTCATTTGAAGAATTTGACGAGCTTTGGAAAAAAGCTAAGGCGCAGACTTCATAAAATTGTAAACAAATGTTAATTTAATAAATTACAAAAAAGCAATTTTTCATTGAAAAAACTCTTTATATAAATATACAGGTTGGAAAGAGGATAATTCAATGAAAGAACAAGAACTTAATACAATGATGTCTGTAGTTTCAGATCCAATTAATAATGTTTACAGAATTAATTCAAGAAAAGATTTGGAAGAAATTCAGCGCATTATTCGTATATTCAATATAGCAGAAGAACAGCATAACAAACATACAATGCTTTCTATCAAAAATTTAGCAACTTTCAGATTAGTGTTAAGCAATAATTAAAAATAAAGAAAAGTAAATGTGATTTATAGAGTCTTGATTAATATCAGGACTTTTTTATTTTAAAAAATCAAATCAATAACCGGCGGCAAAAAAAGTAAAAGTCCTATAGCAATAGCAACAAATGTAGTAAACATAACCGCGCCTGCCGCAATATCTTTTGCCATGCCCACGAGTTTAGAATATTTATTATGAAATACTGCATCCAAAGAAAATTCAATAGCAGAATTTACCATTTCAGCACAAATTACGGCTGATATTGTCAAAAGAAGAACACAAATTTTCGTAACTGAAAAACCTAGCAGTACTGCCGCAATAAGAATTAACGCGGCAACACAAAAATGAACACGTATATTAATCTCACTCTTTAGGACAAGCCTTAAGCCTTTGCGTGCATTTTTAAATGTATTTGAAAAGCCCTGTGATTTAAATTTACTCATACCCCTATACCTTTTAAAGCTCGATTCTGCATATCCACAACAAAATTATAATCTTCTTCTGTTTGATGGTCAAATCCCAACAGATGCATTATCCCGTGGCTTATTAAAAATGCCAGCTCGTAATCAAATGTTGAACCTTTTTTAACAGCTTCCTCTTCAACCTTATCAAGTGCAATTATAACTTCACCGAGATTAATCTCGCCGTCAAAAATGAATTTTTCTTCGCTGTCTGCAAAAATTGCAAATGTAATAATATCGGCAGGGTAATCTTTATTCCTGTATTCACGATTTATTTCATGAGTTTTTTTACTGTCACAGTATAAAAAATCAAAAGAAATTGTGTTGAAATCCTGCCCGAAAAGACAGGATTGTTCAAAGATTTCCGCCATATAAAACTGCAAAACTTTTTTCGCGGTATCAATGAATTTTTTCTCGTTAATTTTACGTTCAGCAAAAATATTCTCGCTAAACACATTAATCTTTGTCTTCGTCACCACGCTGTTCCAACTGTTTAATCTTATTTTCCAAATCTTCATCAAGAAGTTTATTCGGCATAACTATTTTATTTTTGCCAAATTCTTCCGCAATATTTTCCTGATATTTAATTCTGTTATGCTGCATACCTCTCAGAATTCTGCTGAATGTAGCTGCAATAACCTTTATATCATGCAGAGTAAGCGGACTATCTGCCAATTGTGTATCATTCAAACGTTCAACAATAATTTTATCAATAATTTTTTCTATTTCTTCAGGAGTAGGATTTTTCAAAGAACGTACCGCTGACTCTACAGCGTCGGCAATCATTAAAATTGCTGTTTCTTTCGTATTAGGCTTAGGACCGGTATACCTGAATTGTTCTTCTTTAACATTTTCTATACCTTCTTCCTGAACCGCCTGATTATAAAAATAACTTGCCAAGCCTTCTCCATGATGCTGTAAGATAAAGTTATGTATTATAGGCGGCAAACCGTATTCTTTTGCAATTTCTACCCCGTCTTTCGGGTGTGCTGTGATAACCATTTTACTTAATCTCGGATTAAGTTTTGTATGGGGATTTTCGATTCCAAAATATGACTGGTTTTCGACAAAAAATAACGGACGTTTTAATTTACCGATATCATGATAGAATGCCCCGACTCTTGCAAGTATAGGATTCGCCCCTATAGCTTCTGCCGCTGCCTCACAGAGATTAGACACCATTAGACTGTGGTGATATGTTCCCGGAGCTTCAAATTGCAGCCTTTTTAACAACGGTTGGTTATGGTCTGCAAGTTCTGCCAAACCGTAAGGTGTAATTATTTTAAACCAGCTTTCAAATACAGGAAATAATCCTAACGCTATAATTGAACTCAATATACCGTTTAGGAATATAAGCACACTATTTTTAACAATCAAGATATTGCTTACATCAATTAAGCATTTTTCAAGGAGATAAATACTCAAAGTTATTACTAAACCTGCAATAGAAATATGAAATCCCGTTCTTATCAAATCAAAACGTCTTGAAAATCTAATCCTTGATATAGTAATCATAGAAACCAGACTCAATAAAACAAATGTTATAAGCCATTGTATATCATACTGTGCCCCTATTGCCAGCACAACAGACAATATTACTGTTGCAATAAAGGCAACCCGCGGATTTAAAAATATTGACATTATTATCATGTAAGCCGGTATAGGAAGAATATATGGAGAAAAGCCGGTCGGCATAACTGCGGCAATAAGCCCCATTATAATCGAAAGAACTGAGGATATTGCAAGATATCTTGGTTCCAGAAACTTTTTCTCAAAAAACTTCATATAACCTAAGAACATTAAAGTTGCGAGAAAAACCAGAACATAAATAGCAAGTAACCCCTGCCAGTTAAGTTCATAGACATTATAACCGGCCTGTCTTAAGGCATCACGCTTTAATCTGGTTACAGGTTCGCCCTCAAACAATATTTTATCGCCTTTTTGGAAAGTTATTTCATATGGTTTTACTGAATTCATAGCATTTTTTCTTGCTATCTCAGTAGCAAATTCATCTACAACAAGATTAGGCACAATTATCTGTTCTAACAGTGCACTTATAATAGAAATTTGGCGTCTGGAAACATTAGAGACAATATTATTTGAAACAAGCTGCTGAATATTATTCTTTTCATAATCACTCTCTGTTATCCCGCTACGCAATATTTTATCCAGGGTCATGTTGGTCTTATCAAAAACTTCATTAACACTGGTATCATCAGATTTCAACAAAAATGTTGTTATAAAATCCTTACGCGGATTTCCGGATAAATCCAGAAGAATGCCAAGTTCTTCAAGTTTTACGGAATTCATTGTCGCTTTTTTTCTTATTTGTATAATAGAATTTTCAAGAGTAGTTAAGTTTGTTTTTATAAACTCATCTTCTGCAGCAGTCAAGACCGGCTCTACCTTTGAAGCAACTTCTTTTCTATGCTGCTCTGTACGCTTCACATCGACAACCGTTAAAGTTTTTTGCGCAATAATATCCCTCTTGCTTATTCCGTTTTCTATAATATTTTGGAAAAAATAATTTTGTGAAGCTATAACAGCTGTCATCAAAAAAGTAAATGCGACTAATGCAGAAATTTTAATTGTGTTTGAAGAAGTTAAAATTCTCTTTGCATTATTTATAAATTCATTATTTATCATAGTATTTTCCTTTTGTATATATTTTATTACTTGATGTTTTTTTTTCAAGTCCCCGAAGACTTGACACCACTCTTGAAGTTGTATAATAAACATGTATCCTTTATTTGGATTAGTTAGGGATGGATGTTAATAGTACGTATTCTGCTCTACAGTTTGTAACTGTTTAAAGAAACATGTGAAGCTTTGCTTCTTTTATTATTAACAAAACTTCACAAAAAAATTAAAATTTAGCAATTTTATTTTTTTTAGAAACTCTATATAAATAGAAGATGTTTGTAGGAAAAAGGTCATGAAGGTAGAAAATATTAATCAAAATTTTAGAACGCCTTATGCGGGACAACAAAGAAAATCACCGCAATTTACAGGTATGAGTTCACTGGAACAGAAAATAACCGAACTGCTTCCGGCAAATAAAACTCTAAGTAAAATGAAAAAACTTGAGTGGTTAAAGGGTGAAATAGGTGGGATTTTAATTACAGCACTTGGAACTGGATTAGTTGCTCCTATTTTTATCGGGTTTAACCCGTTTGTAAAAGCACCTGAAAATGCAACACCTGAAAAGAAAAAAGAGGTTAATAATACTAAATGGTACACTGCACTTAGACAGCCAATATCCGCAATTCTTGCTATCTTATTCCAGGTAAGTGCGTTAACTCCAATAAATAAATGGCTGGATTACATAATAAATACACCGGAATATTCTAAGAATTTCGGTATACATGTCGATCAATCAGAAATTAATGGCAAATC
This sequence comes from Candidatus Gastranaerophilales bacterium, assembly GCA_947857085.1. Lineage (GTDB taxonomy): Bacteria > Cyanobacteriota > Vampirovibrionia > Gastranaerophilales > Gastranaerophilaceae > SIG32. Next base: position 23,678 of record CANUDF010000004.1, read on the forward strand.
ATTTGTTGAAACAACCGTAAAACAAGAACTAAAAAAAGAAGGAATTAAAAAGCCCGGATGGCTTAAGGCTATAACAAAAGGCTACTCAAAAATAAAAGAAGAAAGAAAAGCCTATGATGATTTATTCGATTCAAGAGTCGATGAAAAAATTGATACACAAATTGAAAAAGTTGCAAATAAATTTGCAGAAAACGGTAAAATTACTATAGGCAAACGTAAATTAGATAACAAAACTTTATCAGAACTTATAAATAAGCAAATTGATGAATATATTAAAGATGCTCAAAAACTTAAAATTGACAATGAAGGCTTAGCTTATTATACAGAAAAAGCAAAAATGCTTGTTGGTAACGAAGAGCATTTGAGAAATATATTTACAGATATCCCTCACGATTATAAACAACTGGAAACTTATTTGAAAAATCTGCTTGTAAAAGAAACAAATCCTGATGTAAGAAGAATTATACAGGATGTGTTGGATCATGATGAAGATTTACGAGAAAGTAGAATTTCACGAACATTAGAACGTATAGATAAGATTAAAGATATGTGCAAAGGCGAATATACCTCTAATAAATATTTAAATGCAATGTCAACACGTAATGCAGAACTTGATAGAATTATTACCAAATTGAAATTAAATAAGATTAAAGAGCCTGAAAAGGCTACCGATACCATAATTACAGACTCAATACGCAAAATGGCAAGAAATTGTCAATTCAACGAAAAAGACAATTTATTAAAATCAATACTTCATGATACTGATACTTTTGATTTTGACAGTTCTAAATTATGGAAGAAAATACATAAAGATATAACTAAAGGCTATAAAAAACTAATTGAAAACAAATATAAAAGCTTTAAACAAATTACTCAGGTAATAATAGGTGTATGTATTACATTACCGATAACATGTAATGCCCTAAACTGGGTATACCCGAGATTTATGGAGATTGTATTCCCCGGTCTTTCAGGAGTGAAAAAATCTCAAAATAAAACAGGAGGTGATAAATAATGCCTAAAATTAAACCAGTAGCAGCATCTTTATCATCACATGTTCTAGGAGCATTTCAACAATCAAAACCAATGGAATCTTTGGCAAATTTCTATAACAAGGATCTTGAAAAAGCAATAGCATACGTTGCTGTTGGTTCTATAATAGCTAAAGACGGTATTGGATGTTATAAATATGTTACACAGAGTTTGAAAAATGATAAAATTCCTGAAGATAAACGAAAATTTGTTGCGGCATTAGACTTAACAAATGGTGTTTTAATGATAACAGCACAAATTTTAATGTTTTTTGCAATGAGGAAATACAGTGAACCTCTATTTAATAGATTATTTAAAAAATCATTTAATAACAAAATGGCTAATAATATTGCAACAAGACTACGTATAGCAGCCCGAAAAGCTGATGAAACAATTGAAAGAAAACTTAATATTGGAAAAGGAAATGAACAAGTCAGAAAAAATGCTTTAGATTTATTCAAATTCATTGCAGAACTTTCAGCTGCAACAATTATAGGTAAACGTGTTTTAGTTCCGTTCATAGCAACACCGCTTGCTGATAAAGTTAAACAAAAAATGGATAAACACAGTTCACCAGACAAAGAAAACAATAATGTTAAACCTCAAGAGCCTGCAGTGAAAACAGCACAAGAAACTCCGGACAAAGCAGCCGGCAAACAACTTGACATAACAAGCAGCAGCACAAACCTTTTGAGTAAATACAAAAATACAAACTCTAATCTTTTGAACAAATATCAACAGGCGTCCTAGGACGTTTTCCTAACAAAACATCAACAACTTGGGTCGCAATATCCATTGCGACTTTTGTTTGTGTTTCTATAGTATTAGCCCCCAGATGAGGAACTGCAACAACATAGTCAGGATATTTTAAAAGCGGTGAATTTTTTATCTGAGGTTCATTTTCAAAAACATCAGTTGCTACACCTGAAATAATTCCTCTTTTAATACCTTCAACAATATCTTTTTCCACAACAAGACCACCCCTGGCACAATTTATTATTTTGACGCCGGGTTTCATATGTGAAATTGCTGTTAAATTTATCATGCCTGTTGTTTCGGGAGTTTTAGGAACATGAAGTGTGATGTAATCACATAATGGCAGAAAATCTTCCAATCGTTCAAAATATTTATATTCCGTTACTTTTTTTCTGGAATATACAATTATATTCATGCCGAAAGCTCCTGCTAATTTCGCAACTCTGGAACCAATTCTGCCAAATCCAATTATGCCAAGAGTTTTGCCAAATAAATCATTTCCGGTAAACCGGCATCTTTCCCATTTACCTTTAAAGGCTGAAGCACAGGCTGCTGGAATATGGCGTGACAATGCTAACATTAAGGCAATAGTGTGTTCAGCTGTAGCAATTGTATTTCCATCAGGGGAATTAATAACACAGATACCTGCTTTATCTGCCGAATTTATATCAACATTATCAAGCCCTGCGCCCACCCGTCCTATTATTTTTAAGTTTACAGCATTAGAAATAACTTTCGAGGTCACATGAGTTAGGTTGCGCAGAAGAATTGCATCAAAATCAGAAATTATTGAACATAATTGTTCTTCAGATTGTTCAGGCAGGACAACAGTTTCAATTCCTGCATTATTCAGGATATCAACTGCAATATTATGTACATTATCAACTAATAAAGCTTTCATTAGAACGGTTTCGTTTGATTAAGTTTAAGGCGCAAATCTCTAAAGCGTGCAATATCTTCCTGAGTTTTGCCGGAATCCTTAAACACCGCCTGAGTAGACGGATGAACCATTAAAACATAATCCATATGAATTTCAAGGAAATTGTACCTTCTTGGAGATTGATTAGCATTTCTTGGATAAATTTCAGCATTAGTTACAGCCAGAAATCTTCTTTCTCTATCATTCAACAAATCAGTTAATTCCCTGTTTGTATTTGTATATTTAGAAACATGCACAATACCCTTAATATCATGGTCAACAGTTAAAATGCTGACTTCTATAGGAACAGTATCAATATTTTTAGCCATTTAATTATCCTCTTAATGATATAAGTATATTATATTTTCAAACAATTGTCCAGATGTAAAGATATATTTAAATCTTATCAATTCTCTTTTTTAGTCTGGCACCGTAAGCCTCATGCACATCAACAATTGATATAAAAGCATTAGAATCAATTTCTCTGATGATTTCTTTCATTTTAGACATTTCAAGCCTTGAAATAATGCAGTAAATCATAGTTTTATCAACTCTTGAATACCCACCCTGTCCGTAAATATATGTGATGCCTATATCTAATTTATCAATTAATGCCTGACCAATTTCATAAGATTTATCACTGATGATACGAACAGATTTTGAACTATTTAAACCTTCTATGACTATATCAATTACTTTATAAGCAATAAAATAAGTAAGCATGGAGTACATTGCTTTTCCCCAGCCAAAAACCAGCCCCGCACCGCAATAAATAAATATATTCATTCCCATAATAAATTCACCGACCGAGAATCCCCACTTTTTAGAAAGAACAAGCGATAATATTTCTGTTCCGTCAAGTGAACCTTCATTTTTAAGGATTATACCTACACCAATACCAAGGATAATTCCACCAAAAACTGTTGCAAGTAATAAATCTTCTGTTGCATGGTGTCCATGAAATATATTTAAGGCAAGTGCAAATATAATAACAGCATAAAAAGTTTGTAGGACAAACTTTTTACCCATTTTAGTAAATGCAAGGCACAAAAATGGAAAATTAATCAGTAATACTAAGAACCCGAGATTTTTACCGGTTAAATAACTGGTAATCATTGAAATACCAATAACTCCGCCATCAATAATGTTATTCGGGGCAAGAAACCCTTCAATTGCCGCAGCAGCAATAAACGCTCCTATCGTTAGGAATAACATTTTACGTAAAATAAGAGCTATTTTTATTTTTAAAGGAATTCTTTTTTTCTGCATATTATTTCTTCTTAATAGTAATAAAATTATTTATGTTGAAAACAGTCTTCTTTTCATCTTCATCAGATGTTTTTACTCCGAGAATATTTTCCAAATCAGCCTTCAAACTGACTAAATCATCATACTTCTTCAATGCTCCATCTAAAGATACTGACACATCACCTGTCTCTTCAGAGACTACAAGACAGGCCGCATCACTAACTTCAGACATCCCTATAGCCGCTCTGTGACGGGTTCCATATTTCCAGCTTAACTTCGGATCTTCGGTTAAAGGCAGCAAGACACCCGCAGAAATAATTTTTTCACCATTTATAACAACAGCCCCGTCATGCAATGGTGTATTGGGATGGAAAATAGTTAGCAAAAGTTCTGTTGAAACGTCTGCATTTAAAGCTGTTCCAACATCATAATAAGTATTACTCAAATCACTTTGAAAAACTATAAGAGCGCCAGTATGAGATTTTGAGAAATATTTAACTGCTTCAATTATCTCTTTTACAACATCGATACGTTTGCTGCTATTTTTTTTGTTCGGGTTGCTAAACAGACGATTAACAAAATCAACCTGTCCTAAAAATCCTAAAAATCTACGCAACTCCGGCTGAAAAATAACAATTAAACTCAAAGATACTAACGTAACAACAGCCTTTAAAAACACTCCGAGAATTTTTAAGTCAAGTCTTATAAGAATTTCACTAAAAATCCACAGAAAAATAAGAAAGAATGCACCTTTTACAAATTTTTCAGACTGCGTATTTTTGATAAATTTTTTGTAGAAGAAATATAAAATAAGAAATATGATAAAAATTTCAGCAATATTTGTCCAGCTAAAAGACAAATCCAGTGTACCGATTAAACTTTGAACATATGCTAAAATTTCAGATATCATAACTAACTTAACCCATTTGGAATAACATCATGAGAAATCAAATCTTCTAATGTCTCTCTATTTACTATAATATCAGATTGTGAATTATTTACAAGTACCATAGCCGGTTTTTGTACCCTATTATAATTTGAAGCCATTGAGTAATTATACGCGCCTGTGTTAAAAACACATAGTATATCGCCTTCTTCAGGATTTGGCAGTTCGATATTTTTTATTAAAATATCTCCGGATTCACAAAATCTTCCGGCAATTGTAACCTTTTGTAAAGCATCTTTGATATTCGGCTTATTTACAATTTGAGCAGTATATTCTGCCTGATACATGGACGGACGGGCATTATCGGCCATTCCACCGTCTACAGCAACATATTTCGTACCATAAGGAACCTGTTTTGAGCTTCCTATCGAGTAAAGGGTGACACCGGAGGTGGAAATTATGCTTCTGCCGGGTTCAATAAAAACAGTTGGCAGCTCTATATTATATTTTTCAATAGCAGAATTAAGTCTTTGAATTACTATACTTGCAATATCTTTTGGTTCAGGAGGGCAGTCTGTTTCAACATATTTTACACCTAAACCTCCGCCAATATTTATTTCATCCAGTTTAATATTATATTTTTGTTCTAATCTTGCAATCTCTTTAACAAGAATTTCAACTTCATCACCGTAAATAGAAGTCTCAAAAATTTGAGACCCGATATGTGCATGCAAACCATGAATTTTTAAATTTGTATATTCATTTTTTATAAGTTCAACTGCATCATCAATTTGTGTTAAATCAAAACCGAATTTTGAATCCAAATGCCCTGTTTGAATATATTCATGCGTATGGCATTCAATACCAGGTGTTATTCTCAAAAGAATATCGACATTTTTATTTTTGCTTAGTGCAATTTCATTTAATAAAGAAAGTTCAAAAAAGTTATCAACAGATATTCTTCCAACATCTAAATCCAATGCTAAAGCAAGTTCATCAAAAGACTTGTTGTTTCCGTTAAAAAGCACCTTTGACATATCAACACCGGCTTTATATACGGTATAAATTTCCCCAGCAGACACGACATCAAATCCAAACCCCTCACTTGCAATTATTGCAGATGTTGCAAGAGTACACAAAGCTTTTGAAGCGTACATCATCTGCACTTTTCGATAAGAGGCAAAAGCTTCTTTGTATTCTCTGCAAATACTTCTTAATGTCACATTATCAATAACATAAAGCGGAGTCCCGTATGTTTCAGCAAGTTTAACCAAATCACATCCGCCTATTTCAAGGTTTCCTCTTTCATTAACTACAGTTGTAATTGGTTTAATAGATTGATTTGTGCTCATTTGATGTCCTCTCTTTACATACTAGAGTAACATATAAAGAAGAAAAGACAAACAAAGAATGAGTGTAAACCATGTATTAATATTACGTGCCAGATAAAGTCTTAAATAAAAACTCTGCGTTCCTTCCCGTTCTATATGCTCCCAGTTTCCGAGCGGGTAATTCCACCAGTAAATTTGCGGAATCCATGTTTTATCTTCGATATAAATTTTCATAGTTTTATACAAAAGAACAACAAGAGGAATTGTTATGTATGAAACCAACAAAAGATAAATATGAGACATTAGAGCAAATAGTGTTATAGCGAAATACCCCGCTATATAAAACATTATCAAAACCTTAAGTGAATTGTTCTTATTCTTAAAAGAACAAGCGAGAGTTTTTTTATGAGAACATAAATCTCCATCATAATCCAGAAGGGTATGAGTATACAAAAATGCAATAACAAACATACAAACGGCAGCAGATAAGAACAAAACTTCTTTAGAAAAATGCCCTGTCATAACATAATATACACCCTCAAACAACAACGGGCCGTAAGTCATACCAACAGCAAATTCTCCAAGACCTATCATTGTAAATTTTGAATAAAAAAGAACAAAAATTCCGGCGAGAAGTGCAATGATAACTACGCCGTAACCAGTTAAAAACGTGAGTAATGCCCCTATTAAAAAAGCGATTAAACAACAAACAAGTCCGGCCTTAAGCATACCTTTATGAGTAATAAGCCCATCTGTTATAAATTTACATTTGCAAATCTGAGCAGATTTAAGATACTTTTCGTCTTTACACAAAATTTTATAGTCGTTATAATCGTCCAGAATATTAGTTGCAAGATGCGCAAATATAATCCCGATTAATGCAATAACACCATACAGAACATTACCTTTATCAAATGTATAAATAAAAACAACCAGCCAAGACATAACTGTCACAGGTAATGCAAAAGCTCTTGAACAGTTCCACCAGAATTTAAACCCTCTCATTATTTTAATATACTCCCCAGTCCTACTACATCTTCATAATTTGCACCGGCTTCCAGGATTTCTTCAGCTGAAAGACCAAAAAGAGTTATCAGACCATAAACATCATTATCGCCGCTATTCAACATATCAACAACCATTTCTACTGCCTCATCTCTAGACAAGCGCGAAAATCTGTCATTTATTCCGAGATGTAAGCTTCTTTTCTTTGCTTTACCCAACTCAAAAACCCTTTCTAAATGCTAAAAGTGCAGCACCAATCATGCCTGAATAATTCCCCGCTGTTGCTTTAACTACCTTAGTAGGAGTTGTAACAAGCTCTTTGTTAACAAATTCCGTTAAATAATCAGTATCAACAAATTCTGCCATAGATCCTGATAAAACAATAACATCAGGGTCAAAAAGATTTGCAAGTCCTATAAGTCCGTATGCAATATCATTCTGCCAGCGCTCATGAATTGATGACATAAGTTTATCACCATTCTTCCAACCGTCAATAATATTATAAGTTGTGATGTTTTTGTTTCCTGAAATTTCTTCTCCGGTAAGTTTTAGCCCTGTTCCTGAACAATATATCTCAAAACAATCCCATGACCCGCAAGTACATTTTCTATATTTATCGGTCCGCATTTTAAAATGCATTTCGCCTGCCGCACCGTTTTTACCTTTTAGAAGGGTACCGTCAACAATAATTCCACCGCCAACACCTGTACCTAACGTAAGCATAACTGAATGCTGGAAACCTTTTGAAGCTCCGATTTCATATTCAGCCCATGCTGCACAATTTGCATCATTTTCTACAAAAACAGGCTTATTAGATAATGCCTGAAAATCAGTTGTTGGATATTCTTTTGCAATATTCCCCGTAGAACCTAAAATTTTATTATTATCATTATTTACAGCACCGCAAGTTGAAAAAGCTATAACATCAACTTCTTTTTCATACTTTTCTATAATTGTTTTAAAGGTAGAAATTATTTCATCATAATTTTTAGAAGTAGGGTATTTTTCAATTTTAGAAATTATTTCACCATTTTCATTAACAATGGTATTGTATATTTTTGTTCCACCGACATCTATTGCAAGAGCTTTTCTCACTAATGCCCCCTTTGCACAAAACGTTTTGTAATCAGCTGCGGACGGGTAATTGCTGATCCTATGACAACACAATGCGCCCCTAGTTCAAAAGCCTTATCCACTTCATCAGGCTCCCATATACGCCCTTCCAATACAACAGGGATATCGACAGCTTTGGCAAGTCTCTCAAGCAGCGGGAAATCAGGTCCAGCAGGCGAATTTTTTGATTCTAATGTATATCCTGCAAGTGTTGTTGATAGAATATCGGCTCCCGATTTTGCAGCTTCAATACCTTCCTCATAAGTAGAAATATCTGCCATCGCAATTCTTTTATTTATATGAATGTATTTAATCATTTCAACTAATGAAGCTTTATTAGGTCTCGGTCTTTGAGTTCCGTCAAAAGCAATAACATCAGCTCCTGCATCCACAAGCGCAATAACATCATCAAGCGTTGGAGTTATATAAACAATTTCCTTATAATTTGCAGGTATGATATCCGGCTTTGTAATCCCTATAACCGGGACATCAAACAAAACTTTTGCATTTTTCACATCCCTTACACCTGCAACACGAAGTCCGCCTGCCCCGCCTTTTACAACAGATTTCATCATGGCTGCCATACATTTTTCAAGATATAAAGGCTCGCTGGGCATTGCCTGTACTGAAACCACTACTTTATTTTTCAAACGTTCAATTATATCCATAGAAGATATTATAGCCCAAAAATGTTTTTTAGGATATAATAATAAAAAGCAGTGAGGTAATATGAAACAAAGTTTAATAAAATATCCGTATCTAACAAAAGATGTAGAGGTTTATAAACATGAAAACGGCCATACGATTGTTCTGGCTCACAAAGAAGGTATCCTTGCAAATATTAGCACCTGGGTAAAAACAGGTTCAATAAATGAAAATGATAAAAACAACGGGATATCACATTTTCTTGAACACCTTATGTTTAAAGGCACACACAAACATAAGGCAGGTGAATTTGATAAAATTCTTGAGGCTAAAGGTGCAATTGTTAACGCCGCAACATGGAAAGATTACACTTTCTACTATGTAACTTTACCGAAAGGTGAAAAATGTGCTGATTTAAATTTGGCAATAGAACTTCATGCTGATATGATGCTTGATCCTGTTCTGCCTGAAGAAGAAATTGGAACACCTTTCAACTTGCAGGATAAAAACGTAAACGATAAAAGGGAACGACACGTTGTTATTGAGGAAATCAGAATGCGTAAGGATCAATCCTGGACTAAAGTTTACAACACCTGTAATTTTAACATGTACACAAAACACCCTTATAAGCGTGATGTAATAGGAACTCCTGAGATAATATCACAGGTTACGCGCAATGATATAATGGATTACTACAAAACATTTTATACGCCGGAAAATATGACAACCATTATTGTTGGAGATTTTGACCACGAAGAAATACTTAAAAAAGTAGAAAAAGAATTTGATTTTAAAGACAGAAAAAATGCACCGAAACTTGAACATGACATCGACTTACCAACGCAAGAAACAAAATACATAGAAGAAACATCCCATATTAATACATCTTATGCAATGCTGGGCTGGCTCGGGCCCAAAGCACATGATGTAAAAGCAACAATCTGTCTGGATTTAATAAGTATAATTCTTGGAGACGGAACCAGCTCCAGATTGTATCAAAACTTAATCGAAAAACTTCCTGAACCTGTATTTAATATGGTAAGTTCAGAACATTACCAGTTTAAAGACGGAAACAACTTTTTTATACAAGCTAACTTCAAACCGGAAAAGAAAACTGAAGCTCTAAATCTTATAAAAGAAGAATTGTCAGGACTTTTGACAAACAGAATTACAGATGAAGAACTTCAAAAAGCAAAGAAAAAATCAAAATCAAAATTTGCATATTCTGCTGAAACAGTTTCAGAAATTGGTGAAAATATTGGATATTTCACGACGGTATGCGGAGATTTAAAAATTATTGAGCATTATTTAAATGACCTTGAAAACATAACCGTTGATGATTTGGAAAATGCTGTAAGAAAATACCTTAATATAAATAATGCGGTTATTTCCGTACTCGTACCTGAAGCATAATTTTCTGATATAATTATATTAAAAAGGATATAAGAATGGCAGAAAATTTAGAAGTACAACTTGCAGCTGTGAAAGAAAAATGTTTGAGCTGTAAAAAATGTAGTTTGTGCAAAAGCAGAACAAATATTGTTTTTTCAGGCGGAATTCCAAATCATAAACTTATGCTTATAGGAGAAGCTCCGGGCTATTATGAAGACCAAAAAGGCGAACCTTTTGTTGGAAAAGCCGGTCAGCTTTTAGACAAAATATTTGCATCTGTTGGTCTATCAAGAGAAAAAGATGTTTACATCTGTAATACAATAAAATGCAGACCTCCGGAAAACCGCGACCCGTTACCTGAGGAAAAGGAAGCCTGCAAAGAGTATTTAGAAGCTCAGATTGAAATTTTGAAACCTAGAATTATTCTTTTATGCGGACGAGTTGCGGTAAATTCAATTCTTGGTACAACACAAGGCATAACAAGAATCCGCGGGCGCTGGTTTGAAGGTCCGAATTTTTCCAAAATGATGCCTATTTTCCACCCATCATACTTATTGCGTAATGACAGCCGTGAAAAAGGAAGCCCTAAATGGCTTATGTGGCAAGACATCCAGGAAATTAAAAAAGCTTACGATATGCTGGATTAATTTATTTAATTTTTAGCGGATAATCATCTTTAAATTCCCAGTTATCTAAAAACAAAAGCTGTGAACAATGATTTCTACGTGTTTCATTACACAATTTTTTAAGATTTTCTCTGTCTTCCATATCCTTAGTAATTTCTTCCTCATCCTCTATAATATCTCCGGTCCAGTTATAAGCCGTAAATTTACCGGTGTCCTTGTACATTAAAAAATAAAATGTTCTTATACCCATATCATCTTCTTTATCAGAGTCTCCAATTGCATATATTATATCGAGAGCAGAGCCTGAATGCATTCTCATATGTGATCCGTCTTGAAAATAAACATAAAACCAATCTCCGCCAATTTCAGTACGGGTTACAGTTTTAAAATAAGGGGCAAAATATTTATTCCAAAATTCTTCGGCACTTTTAGGTTTACCACTTGGATAATCCCAATATTCAGCAGGTTCATTATCAATTTCAGATAAAGCTATTGCATTCTGCATTGTGGAATAAAATCTCTTTAATCTAACAGAATATTCTTTCAATTTGTAATTTGTAACAAGTGTAGGCATAGTCATTGCCGCAACAACACCGATAATTCCTAAGGTAATAAGCACCTCTGCCAATGTAAAACCTTCATTACGGCGAAAACCCTTGTTTTTCCTACTTAGAGGAGACGCCCCCCCCCCCGATTCCGCATTTTTCCATTTTTTTATCCTCCATATTCTAGAACCTCCATAGGTTCAACTACAAACTCAATTAATACAGTTCCCTGCTCTTGAAAAGCATTCTTAAGCGCAGGAATAATATGTTCTTTACTATTAACTCTACATGCCTTAACACCATAACTTTCAGCTAAACGAACAAAATCAGGATTAGAAATCTTTGTTTCACTATATCTCTGATTAAATTGACACTCTTGAAGCTGGCGCACCATACCGAGATATCCATTATTTAAAATTAATATTTTAACAGGCAGGTTATAGTCCATACAAGTTGCCAGCTCCTGCATGTTCATTTGAAAAGAGCCGTCGCCCGTAATGCAGACAACAGGATTAGAACCGTCAGCAACAGCCGCACCAATAGCAGCAGGAAACCCAAACCCCATTGTTCCAGAACCGCCGGATGTCAAAAATTTCTTTGGCTTATTAAAATGAAGATTTTGAGCTGCCCAGAGCTGGTGCTGGCCAACTTCTGTTGTTACAACAATATCTTTGTCTTTTATAAAGGTTTGTAATTCCTGCATAACTTCAAATGAGTGAAGCATGTTTGTTTTACGTTTTCTTATACGATTATTAGCTTTCAATTTATCAATTTTCATGCCCCAATCCACACAAGAAATATATTTACCTGTCTTTAGTTCCGCGACCATATCAGCCAATATTACTTTTGAATCACCTACCAAAGACTCAAAGGCAGGTACGATTTTTGAAATTTCTTTATCATTTATATCAAGCTGTATAAATTTTTTATTGAGCGATCCGTCGGCAAAACAACATGTAATTCTGTCATTAAATCTTGCTCCGATAGAAAAAATTAAATCGCTCTCTCTTAATAGCTGATTAGCAGAATAATCACCAAAAATTCCAACCATGCCTAAATAGTTTTTATTTTCGTAAGGATAAACACCTAACCCCATCATTGTACAAACAACAGGAATATTTAACATATTTGCAAGTTCCGTCAATTCTTTATAGGCATTAACAGAACCGCCTCCGGCAACAATTACCGGATGCACGGCAGAACAAAGCTCTTTCAATGCCGGTTTAACGTCAACATGGCATACCTCTTGCATGATTTGTCCTATATTTCCCGAAAACTCTGTTTCATCTGATAAAATATTTTTTGCAAGATCCACCACTACAGGGCCTTTTTTACCAGACATAGCAGTATTAAATGCATCAGACAAAGTTCTTTCCAAATCATTAACGTCTGTAACCTGATAAACTTTTTTGGTACAAGATTTTGTTATACTGCATATATCTGCTTCCTGAAAAGCATCTTTACCTATCAAATTAGATAAAACTTGTCCGGTTAAAATAACAAGGGGAAACCCGTCGAGATATGCATTTACAATCCCTGTAACAGTATTGGTTGCACCGGGCCCTGAGGTAACAAGCACAACTCCAGGCTTACCTGTCACTCTTGCATAGCCTTCTGCGGCATGAACAGCAGCTTGTTCGTGACGGACAAGAATATGTTGAATTTCATTTTGTAAATACAATTCATCATATATTTTTAGCACAATACCGCCGGGGTATCCGAAAATTTTTTCAACTCCGAATTTTTTAAGGGTCTCAATTACTATTTTAGCTCCCGTCAAGGTCTTTGTGCCGACTAAATTCTTCATAAATTTATTTTACCACAAAAAAGCCTGCTTTAAGCAGGCTTTTTTGTATAGATTACTCATTAATTAGCTCGTTAAAAAGTTTCTTTTTATGTTCTATACGTTTTTGTGCAGCTTCTCTTTTTCTTTGTTGTTCTGCTTGCTGTCTTTCTCTCTGCAATCTCGCTTCTTCCTGCTGTTTTTTGTAAGCTTCTTGTTTTTGTTTCAATGGCTGAGTAACAGCAGCTTCTTTTTTATTAATTTTGTCAGTTGTTTGCTGAGCCCAGTCGCCTAAAGGGCCTGCAAAACCAGCAGTTGCCGCAAACATAAATACCATTGATGCGATTAATGTTTTTTTCATGATTTTTCTCCTTATTCTTCTAACAGTTTATTTAACTGTTCTCTCTTTTCCTGCAAACGCTTTTGATTAGCTTCGTAGACTTCCTGTCTTTTCTTTTGCTGTTCTAAAATCTTTTGCTCGCGTGCTGTTTTTTTTGCTTCATATTTTCTTTGCTGTTCTGCATTTTTCTTTTGCAAAAGTGCAATTTTAGTATCTACATCATTATTAAATGTACACCATTTATTTATAAATGAAGTAACGGGATTAATGATGTCAGCCGCCGGAGCAGACAATGTCGTGAACACGAATAAAGCTATAAAAAGCATTAATTTTTTTTTCATATAATTCCCTTTCGTGTTCTGATTATAACAAATTTTTTAATACTTTGCAATTATCTCTTTGATACCTTTTTTTGCAACATTGAAAATTTCAAGCATTTGTTCATATTCATAAGCTTCACCTTCAGCAGTTGTTTGAAATTCAACAATTTTACCGCTTTCAGTAAGAACGATATTTGAATCGACCTGAGCATGGGAATCTTCTTCATAATCTAAATCAAGACGTACTTCACCGTCAATTATACCGGCAGAAACTGCACCGATAGGCTCTATTATAGGATTTTCGGCTAAAATACCATCTTTAAGCAATTTTTGAACTGCATCAGATAATGCGACAAACCCGCCGCATATAGATGCTGTTCTTGTTCCGCCGTCAGCCTGAATTACATCAGCATCAATTGTAATTGTTAAGTCCGGCATTTTTGTTAAATCAACACAAGCTCTCAGACTTCTGCCGATAAGCCTTTGTATTTCCTGAGTCCGTCCAGATATCTTTGTTCTTTCTCTCTGGCATCTTGTATTTGTCGCAGACGGCAGTAAAGAATATTCTGCTGTCAGCCATCCTCTATTTTCATCTTTTGCCATCCATTTTGGTTTGCCGGTTTCTACTGATGCAGTAACTATAACTTTTGTATCGCCAAATTCGACCAGAACCGAACCCATAGCATGTTTTGTATAATTTTTCGTGAATTTAACAAATCTTGTTTCATCGTTTTTTCTTGTTTCTCTCATAAGTTTATCCTCTATAATCGTAATCCCACATATAAATTTGACCGCAATATCTGCACACTGCATGTTCATTCATAAAACGCAAATCGGGAATAAATGTATAACCATCGACTGTTATCTCTATTTCTTTTTTAGAATTATAATGCTGTTCAAAATGTTTAGCACCTTTATAGTCAGGTGCGAACATTAATTCAAATTTATCAACCGACTTACAATTTTTACAAATAAACATAATTATTTACCCGTTTTCTTTTTAGAAAATTTGTCAGATTTCACATCTACTAAGTTTTTATACCACAAACTCCAGCAGATACTGCGCATAGGAAGCGTCAATCCTGCTACTGTGAACAAAACAGCGGACGATAAAATTTCATTTGCTACTTTTAAAGGAGTGATTTCCTGAAGTTTAAAATAGGTTAATGTAGTGTTTATATTCCCAAGAGGCAATGTAGACGCCCAGTTTTCAAAAATCCCTTTCAAAAATTCACTTAATTTAATAACATCTAATAAAGCACTTAAACCCATATTTATCAAGTAATGAGAAATTAAACCTAGCATAAACATTATTAAAAAAGTTCTGCCAAAGTTTCCTTTAATTAAATTAAAACTACGCTTAAAACATCCGGCTATTGACGTCTCTTCCTCAAAAGTAAAAACTTGAAATACAAGGATAAAATAAATAAAAAATATAAGCCCTAATACCCAGAATAAAGGATTTATTGCTATTAGAGAAAGAACACTGATAACAAAAAGCAAGGCAATATATTTAAAAGAACGTTTTGTTATAACTTCATTGTGCGCCTTAAAATCATATAATTTTCCTGTAGTTATAACCGCCTCTGTCATAGAGTTTAATGCCCCATATGCTACAAGCAAATCCCAGAAAGCTTTTAAAAAGACAGCTAACCCGGGAAGGGTAATTAAAGTGAGAATAATAATTATGGTACTAAAATTATTTAATACAGCATAATCATCAATAAGATACGGAAGTGAATTTACAAACCAGCCTGTAAGTCCAAATATTAAAGCGACTCCTAATATTTGTCCGAATACAGGAAAAAGCATATATTGTGTAAACTTCCAAAAATTCGAAAAATAAATTTTCAACCCCTCGCGTAAAACAAACCAAACACTGTCTTGTATTTTAAATCTAGTCATAAATTCTCCTTTGATGTATAATAATTTTATTACAAATAAATTTAAAAAAACAATGAAAAATTACAAAGAATTAATAAGAAGTTTTACAGAAGAAGATTATATAAATAACCGTATAAATTTGCACATACATACGACATATTCAGACGGCAAAGGCAGTTTTAACGATATTGTCAGACAGGGAGCGGATTATAAATATATAGCCATATCAGACCATAATACAGTTCAAGGGTATTTGGAAAATGAAATTCCGGAATATGTAATTCCTGCGGTTGAATTTGACGTCTGGTGCGGTTATGTTTTTATGCATCTTCTGGCATATGGTATTGATGTTAACTCAGGAGTTTTAAAGCCATTTCTTGCAAAGTCAAAAAAAGAAACCGAAATGGATATAATACGTATATTTGCAAAAAGAGACATCCGAAAACTTATAAATGCAATACACGAGGCCGGCGGCATAGCAGTAATTGCACACCCTGCCTGCTGCTGGGCATTAAGCCTCGACCGATTTATCAAAAAACTTAAAAATTATGGACTTGACGGTGTCGAGGTATATTACCCGTATAAACGCCACAGAGGTATAATTAAATTTAACACCGCGGCAAAAGTAAAACAAATAGCCGAAAAATATGACTTGATTATGACTGGTGGAACAGATTTACATGACACCAGCCTCTAATTTTTACTATTCTGCCTCAAATAAGCCTCAATAAAGCCATTTATTTCTCCATCCATCACAGCGTCAACATTTCCGACTTCAAAATTCGTTCTGTGATCCTTAACCATTTTATACGGATGAAAAACATATGAACGAATTTGTGAACCAAAATTTATATCAACATTTTCGCCTTTAAGTTCTGCCAATTTTTTTTCGTGCTCTGCCTGCCTTATTGCAAGAAGTTTTGATGCAAGCATTTGCATAGCATTTTCTTTATTTTGCAGCTGTGAGCGTTCCTGCTGGCACTTAACAACAATACCGGTAGGTTTATGTAAGATTCTGACAGCAGTTTCAACTTTATTAACATTCTGGCCGCCTGCCCCGCCGGAACGCATTGTATCTATTTCCAAATCTTCGGGAGGAATAGTAATCGTTTTTTCATAATCCTCAATAATAGGAGAAACTTCTAAAGAAGCAAAACTTGTCTGGCGTTTTCCGTTTGCATTGAAAGGAGAAATTCTTACTAGCCTATGAACACCTTTTTCAGCTTTTGAATAGCCGAATGCATATTTACCGGTTATTTTGATAACAGCTGATTTAATTCCTGCTTCTTCGCCGTCAAGTTTATCGAGCAATTCAACTTTCCAGCCTCTGCTTTCAGCCCAGCGCATATACATCCTTAAAAGCATACTTGCCCAGTCCTGAGCATCAGTGCCTCCTGCCCCGGCATTTACTGTTAAAATCGCATCCGCATCATCATATTCCCCGCTCAGCATCTGTCTTAACTCAAAACTGTCAATTTCTTTTTGTATTGAAGCCAGTTTTTCAAAGCTCTCATCAAGCAAATCACCGTCTTGCATTTCAATTGCAATTTCTGCGTCTTCTAAATCAGACTGCCAGCGTTTAAGCATCTCAAGATTCTCTTTTATTTCCTTAATATCGGCACCTGTTTTAGACACCAGACTTTTATCCGTCCAGATATCCGGAGACTGCATTTTTAATTCCAGCTCAGATAATTTATTTTCAAGTCCGGCAGGGTCAAAGACACTCCTTAATTTTTTGGATACGAGGTTTTAATATATTTATCTGTTGTTTTAACTCTATTTCCATAACCGAATATTACAATAAACTTTCTTCTATTGCAATTACCATAAAAAAGTGTTATTCTTATTAAGTCGTATATTAAAAAAGGAGCTTTTTATGTTAGGAATTAAAGATGCAATTAAAAAGATTTATTCTGGTGAAGATGCATTGACCAAACACATTATATTATTTGTTTTAACAGGTGTTCCTGTTATGCTCTCAACACCGTTAAATGATATAAGCAAAAGGCAAGATTTAAGCGGTTCAACAATTTTGCTTTCTCTGGCAGCTTTATTTATTTCTCTTGTTATAGCTATTTATCTAGGTGGATATCTCTATGGTTTAATCCATAATTCTTTTGACACAAACAGAGATGAAATCTTGCCTGATTTTGATAAGAGCTGGTTTAATATCTTTTTTAAAGGATTGCCGTTACAGATTATCTGGATATTATACATAATGCTTATTATAGGTATAGGAGCACTTGTATCAGCGATACTTACACCTTTCTTAGGAGTACAGGCATCTTCAATTATCGGAACTCTTTTGAGCGGAGTTGTAATTGTTTTTCTCTGTATTATGCTGCCCTTTATATTTACAATATTTGCCAAAGATTATAATCGTCAGGGGCTTTATAATATAAAATTGCCATTCAGCTTTATCCCTAAAACATTAAAGAGTGTTGCCTGGCTTTTAATAAAACTTGTACCTATTTTTATAGTGGTTAGTTTTGTAAATATTTTGGGCAACGGCAATAATGTTGTTTCTTATATATTTACAGCACTCGGTGCATATCTTGCTGCAATAATGCAATACATTACTTGTTTCTGTTATGTTCAGATTTATAAAGAAGAACTTGAACAATAATTAAAAAAGCGGGTTATATACCCGCTTTTTTAAAATTCCATTTTTTTACATTCCCATTTTTTAGATAATTCTAAAAACAAGGTATCAGCACTGTCATCTATGACTTCCAATAATACAATTCCTGTATTAGCACAGTGGTTTTCATAAGTGTCATGAAGCCCGATTCTTGTTTTTATCCCGCAACCATAAGCTGTAATAATTGATTGAAACTCGGCCGCATCCTCTTTACGGTTCTCTAATTTTACTCCGATAATTGTTTTCATCATATAACCTCCTTTCAAATACTAATCTTTTTTATGAAAAAAAATACCCCTTGGTCGGGGTATTTTTATTTTTTTTGATAATCATTTATTCTTTATCAAGATTATCCTCTGCTTGAAGCTGTTTTTTCTTGATATTATGCATTACTGCATCTACAAGTAATTCATAAGACTTCATCTCCTCTATATTTGGAAATTCAGCCTTAAGCTGCTCTCTGACCATTGCTTCCAGCTTACGTTCGTCAGACATGGATTGCAGTTCAACCCCGCTAACCATTTGAATATAATCTGTTGAGGTTTTATCTGCATTGTTATTTGCAAACATCAGCCACCTTAGCTTCGGGCTGACTTCATTTTTTAACTTTTGAACAATCTTTAAATTTTTAAATCGGTTAAACATTACTACCTCTACCAGTTTTACCTTATTGTACTATTTTAAAGTACCCTCAAAAAAAATATTTACTATTTTTAAAGCATTGTTTACAAATCTTTATATTTTTTAGTAACATCCAATTATAGCTTGCTAAAATCTGCTAATCTTTCATATTTTTTCTTTAGCATTGTTAATAAAGATTGTCTATTTTTCTTAACATTTTCGTCTTTATCCATAACAAGTACATCAGCGAAAAACTTCTCTACTGCAGGATTTATAGACTGTAAAGCATCTAAATACGCGCCGTATTTGAAGTTTTCATTTACAGAATTTATAGCATCGTATAACATGCCCTCTGCCGGTTCTTTAAATAAATTTGTATCAACAGGAGCTGTACTGTCTTGTTTTAAAATTCTTATTACACGATTTGCACTTTCAAGCATTTGAGGACAATTCAGAGCAGATATTATTTTTACTCTTTCAACATAGTCTATTATGTCATATAAAGGATTTTTTACTGCTGCACAAGCTTCCAGAACACTTTTCTTGTATGTATCGGAAAGCATAATTATTAAACGCTGGATGAAAAATTCATTAACCTCTTCAACGCAATCTTTTTGTACAGGAAGCTGTTTAACAGCATGTTCGATATATTTTGCAAGGTCTAATTTTAAACCCGCATCAAATATTGTTCTCATAATACCAAGTGCAGCACGTCTGACACCTAAAGGATCAGATGAGCCGGTCGGTTTTTTACCGTCAGCAAAGACAGCAGATATTGTATCAAGCTTATCAGCTATACCGACGATTTGTCCCTCAATACCTTTCGCTGTTTCACTTTCGGCATTTAAAGGGAAATAGTGTTCTTTTATACCCTCTGCAACTTTTTCATCTTCATTAGAAACTCTTGCATAGTCCGCACCAATAAATCCTTGGAGCTCTGTAAATTCAAATACAAGACTTGTAGTTAAATCAGCTTTACACAAAAGTGCTGTGCGTTCTATCGTTGAGGCAGTATGTCCCAAATCAGATGCAATAGCTTTAGAAAGAGCTATAACGCGCTGAGTTTTGTCATAAACCGATCCCATACCTTTTTGGAAAGTAACGCCTTTTAAATCTTCAACATAATCAGCAAGCGGCTTTTTAGTATCTTCATTAAAGAAGAAAACTGCATCATCAAGACGTGCTTTAATTACCCTTACATTTCCGGCTTTGATATTTGCAAACTCATCACCAATATAGTTTGTCATTGTAATAAATTTGTTAATAAGCTTGCCGTCTTTGTATAACGCAAAATATCTTTGATGAACAGCCATAACCGTAACAGTAACTTCTTCAGGAATTTCAAGATACTTAGGATCAAATTCACATACAGCAGCAACCGGATATTCCGTAATAAAAGTAACCTCGTCTAATAAATCATCTGTATATCTTACGGTTGCACCGAGCTTATCAGCTTCTGCTTTTGCTTTATCAATAATAATCTGTTTTCTTTCGTTTTGGTCTACGATAACACATGCGTTTCTCATTGTTTCAACATAATCATCGGGGTGGCCAATCATTACCTTTTGCTGTGCAAATCTGTGACCGCGTGAGTACAACGAAGATTCTTTATCTATAATTTTAATTTTAACTTCTTCTTTATCTAAGACTGAAACAATCCATCTTATAGGACGGGAAAATTTTTCATCATTATATCCCCAGCGCATAAAGTGAGAACCTTGAAGTTTCATAACAATTGCCGGAACATTCTGTTGTAAAAGTTCGACAATTGATTTACCTTTAATTACAATTTTTGCGTGGATATAATCATTTTCAATATAGATATCTTCCGGCTTTAAACCATTTTTATTTAAAAAGCCTTCACCAGCTTTTGTAAGATTTCCGTTTTCATCATAAGCAACCTTTTTAATAGGTCCTTTAACAATCTTTTCTTCATCAGGACTTTTTTGTGACAAACCGCCTGCAATAACAGCCAAACGACGCGGAGTTGCATAAACATCAACTTTATCATAATCTATTTTGTTTGCTTGCAAAAAGTTTTCAAATCCTGCTCTTAACTGTTCTATTGCTGATGGTATAAATCTATAAGGTAATTCTTCCGTTCCAATTTCCAATAAATATTTGCTCATATCTCGTCCTTTTCTAGTTTTAAGAAAATTATAAACAAAACAAAAATTAATGTAAATAAAAAGAAACACCGCAGAAATATCTGCGGTGGAACATCCTGGGGGGATGTTAATTAATTAATTTTTCTAACTTTTCTATTCTTTCTTTTAATTCTTTGTTTTCGTTTTCAAGTTTTTTAATTTTATTATCATGTTCTGTAACTTTAAACAAAACCTTTTTAACTTCCGAAACAAGATTTTGGACTATTATATCAAGCTGCTTTATAGCATTTATCATTGAATAAAACATTTCATCTTTTCTTATTAAAAGATATCCGGCATCATCTTTTTCGACAGAATTAGGAAATATTTTCTGTAAATCCTGTGCAATAACACCGACTTGAGGCTTTTTATTTTTATCATTTTTGAACGTAAAATCAAAAACTTCAAGCTTTTTTACCTGCTCAAGACCTGCTTTATTTTTACCTTCTATATTCTTTAGACGTTTATCTGAATAATCATAAAATGCTTTAGCCTCAGCCCAGGAAGTGGACGGTATACATTGAGGATACCAGTTAGGGCAAGTCATCTTATTACTTATTGATGCTATATTATGTCCGTCTTTATCGTTTTGTCCTCCATTAAAAGCAAGCCTTGCTATTTCAAATCTGTCTTCTGAGTTAGTGGGTCGTGCATGAAACCATAAGTTTCCCATAACCAATAAATCACCTGGAATAATAACTTTACCATCCAAACCTCCAAGCATAATCATTGGTTTACTTGTATCAGTATAAAATGAATCTGTGGTAAAAGCCGTGTTAGAATAACCAACACAGGTTTTATAACTGCCTGTTGTAATGTTTTTACAAATCTGACTTGTTCCAATTTGAGTATTATAGTCACCGGTGTTAGACGAAAGAGCATAGTCACCAATACCTATGTTATAATTACCAGCTGCACTATACATTGCTTGATTGCCAATAGCAATATTATTTGTACCTGTAGAAAGTGACTTCAAAGCACCTGAACCAACGGCTGTATTATAACCACCACTTGTAAGAGACTGCAATGCCTGAAATCCCAAAGCGGTATTATTTGTACCGCTCAATGTTGTAAGATTTAAGGCAGATAACCCTATACCCGTATTAGCATAAGATTTTGAGGGATTATGCACACCAGATGTAGAACTTCCTAAAAAAAGATTATTTTTATCCAAATGCAGCTGGCCAACCCTGTCATTAGAAGATAACAAACTAATTTGTGCTTGAGTTTTATTCGCATTAATTAACAATTTAGAATTTATATCATTGCTTGACTTACTATTCTTGCCAATCATGGCTGTTTGTCCAGATGCTAATCCATAATAAATATCGCTGTTATTTGACGCATAACGCCATGGACTGTTTAAATCAACTGTTTTACGCTTGGTCATCAGTGGTGCAAATGCTGCTAATATTATTGTTAATATCAGCATTACTACCATCATTTCAGCTAGCGTAAACCCTAGCCTGGAGCAGTTTAGTTTTGCCCCCCCCCCGTCTGCTACTTGTTTTTTTAAATAGAAATTCATTTTCTTGTAACTCCTTATAATTTTAATATTAGTAAATGATTTAAAACATGTCAATTTATTAATTAATATCCCTTAATTGTTTAACAATTCTGTTCACCCCGTCATATTTTGCTAATTTTAAAGAATTTGTCTGTAGTTTTTCAAGCATATCCTTATTTTTTATTAGTTCATTAATTAAATCAAGAAGTTTTTGTGATGTAACTTCTGCATCTTCAAGATAAATTCCGGCAGAGTTTTCTTCTATATACCGAGCATTTTTACGTTGATGGTCAGCTGCGGCATGAGGATAAGGAATATAAATCGAAGCAATACCTGAAGCACAAAGCTCAGATATACTTAAAGAACCCGCCCTTGACACAGCAATATCCGAAGCTTTTAAAACAGAAACCATATCTTCAAAATAAGGTTTAACAATAATATTTTTATCAGCCTCATATTCCGGATAAAGCATTTTCAGGTGTTCTACGACCTTATCAAAATTTTTCTTCCCTGTTTGAAATATTACTTGAATATCATAATCTTTTGATAAAGTTTTTAAAATTCCGACGACCGCAGTATTAATCGATTTAGCCCCCTGTGAGCCGCCCATAATACACAATGTCAATTTATCAGTCAATCCTAAATCTTTTCTTGCAATCTCCTTTGACAAAGTTTTAAATGTTGTACGTATCGGGTTGCCGTTTATAAAACAATTTTCATTATCTATATAATTCTGTGCACATTCAAAAGCAAGTGAAACACTGGAAGCATAAGGCGCTAGTTTTCGCGTTACAAGACCGGGCTTAGCATCACAGTCGTGCAAAACAAAAGGAACTTTTAAAATTTTGGCAGCGATTAATACAGGAGCTGATACATACCCCCCTGTACCAAAAATAACGTCCGGTTTGTATTTTATAATATAAAAAGCACTTTTTATAACTGCAAAAGAAAGTCTTATTCCCCACCCGATAAGTTCAACACCTAATTTTCGAGGCATTCCTGAGATATTTACCGGTAAAAAATCATAACCCTTTTTTATTACAATATCAAATTCCAAATTATCCGGATTCCCAATATAATAAATAGTATTTCCGCCCTCGCCATTCAAATAATCAGCAACAGCTACAGCTGGATATATATGCCCTCCGGTACCGCCTCCGGTTACAAAATATTTGGTATTCTCAGATTTCACTTTCTGCATTCCTTATTTTCTTAATTCTTTTCTTTGAAATATTCAAAAGAATTCCAACCATCCACAATGACACTATAAGTGACGAACCGCCGTAACTTATAAACGGAAGCGGAACACCTGTTGTAGGCAGGAATGAACTTGCGACACTCATATTCAAAAATGCCTGAAATCCTATTGAAAAAGTCAATCCGACAGCCAGCAGTTTTCCGTACATATCAGGACACCTGCCTGCAATCAAAAATCCGCGCTGAACAAATGTAAAAAATAAACCTATTACAAGAAGACAGCCAATAAAGCCCATTTCTTCCGCTATAACCGCAAAAATAAAATCCGTATGACATTCAGGCAGATAGTATAGTTTTTGAATAGACCCACCGTAACCTACTCCGCTAAAGCCGCCTGAGGCAAATGCAATTAATGATTGGATAATATTATATCCTGCACCTTGAGGATCCGTTTCAGGATGTCTCCAAATTCTTAAACGCTGAAGCTGATAAGGTTTTATTATAGTAGTCGCCGCAATAACAATTGCAGTAACACCGGCTGTAACCGCACTTAAAAATAACTTCATTGAACCGCCTGCACACAAAAACATAACAACGGAAGTTGATAAAAGCAAAATAACCATACTAAGGTTTGGCTGTGCAAAAATAAAGGCAATCATTGCCAATATAGGCAAAAATGCAAATACCCATTTACTCTGGTCAAAAAGATTTGCATCATTTTTAAATGCTGACGCGAGAAGCATAACTACCGCTGGTTTGGCAAATTCAGAAGGCTGCAATTGAAACCCTGCAATATTTATCCATCTTTTGGCTCCGTTTACAGTTACCCCTAAAGGCGTAAAATCCACTAATATCAAAGCTAAAATTATTATAATCATAAAAACTGTATTCCACTGGGATAATTTTTTATAATCATAGTTGGAAAAAAACTTTAAACCGATAAAACCCACAATAAAAGCCAGAACTTGCTTTATTAAAAATTGTGCAGGATTTCCGCCTTCATCAAGACATTTTGGCGCTGTAGCGGAAAATATTGCCAGAAATCCAATTATAACAAGAAAAGCAACCACTACTAACAGTGTTTTATCAGGTGATGAAACAATAATACTTTGAAAAGGGCGTTTTCTTCCGGGAGTTCTATTTTCAGATCTTTGATAAGACATAATCTTTAAATACTTCCCCCCTTTCTTCGTAACTTTTAAACATATCAAAACTTGCACATGCCGGTGATAATAAAACTACATCAGGTTCAAGTTCACAGGCTTTATCAATTGCACTCTGCAAGGTAACTTCTTTAATTATATTATTAAATCCTGCATTTTCCAGATTTTTTTCAAATCTTTCAGATGCTTCACCTATTAGAATTACAGCTTTAATATATTTTTTTACTTCATCACAAAATTCTTTTAAACTTGTATTTTTATCACGTCCGCCTGCAATAAGGACAACATCTTTGTTATTGAATGATTTAATTGCAACAATAGCAGCCTCAGGATTTGTAGCTTTAGAATCATTGTAAAAAGCCATACTGTCTTTTTCTGCAATTAACTCCAGTCTATGAGCCGGAGACTTGAACTCTTTAATTGCATTAATTATTAAATCATCTTCTATACCTGCAAGTTTTGCACATATTATTGCACACTCAACATTCTGATAGTTATGCTCACCTACAAGAGGACAGTCAGAAACAGGCATTACAAACTCAACTACACCGTCATTCTCGTAGATGAATTCATCATTTTTGATATAGCAGGCATTGCCGCTTTTCCTTTCCCCGAAATAAAAAACTTTTCCATCTGCCTCAAAATCTTTTAATCTTTCATCGCAAGCATTTAAAACTGAATATTCAGGAGCCTGGGGTGACTTAAAAATTTTTGCCTTTGCTGCAAAATAATTTTCAATTCCCTGATGCCAATCTATATGATCAGGTGTAAAATTAGTCCATACAGATATGAAAGGTGTTAATGTAGGACTCATTGCAATCTGATAAGAACTCATTTCGCAAACATAATAATCAAGCTTATCATCTGCAAAATCACATGGAGGCTGGCCAATGTTTCCACACGCCTTTGCCTTGAATTTCTTTTCAAATATATGAGCAGTCAAAGCTGTGGTTGTAGTTTTTCCGTTTGTACCTGTTACTGCTATGAAAGGAGTATCACTCATCCTATAAGCAAGTTCTAATTCTGATATAACAGGGATATTTTTAAGCCTTAAAAGTTCTATTATAACGCTATGCGGAGGTATCCCGGGACTTGTAACTGCAAATTCGGAATTTTGAACAAATTCAAAAGAATGACCGCCTGTCTCTATATGTATACCTGAATTTTCAAGTTCAGCAGGTATTTCTATATTTTTACTTTCCGTAAGATAAACATCATAACCGTGTTTTTTTAGAAATTTTGCTGCTGCAATACCGCTTTTTGATAACCCGAGAACCAGAACCTTACCCATACTATATAATTCCTTTTACAAATAATTCAAATAACCCAACCGCAAATATCGAACATATTAGTGATACCGTTGCAAATACAATAACAACTCTCTTCTCACTCCAGTTACAAAGTTCAAAATGATGATGAATCGGAGCCATTTTAAAAACTCGTTTTCCTGTTGTTTTGAAACTTGTTACCTGAATAATTACAGACAATGTTTCAACAACAAACACAGCAGCAAGGAAAATTAACAGAAATTCAAATTTTCCCATGACTGCTAGAGTTCCAAGAAGTCCCCCTATAGCAAGCGAACCTGTATCGCCCATAAAAACCTGTGCTTTCGGTTTATTATATTTCAAAAATCCAGCCAGTGCACCTGCTGCAGCGGCAGATATAATTGCAACTTCGCTATATCCGCTGAATATTGCAATTAAAGAACATGCAATAAAAGCAGGAATACCGGTAGAAGCAGCCAGACCATCTAACCCATCTGTCAGGTTATACGCATTGGACGAGCCTGTTATAATAAATACAGATAACAGCGGATAAACCCATCCTAAATTAATAACCCAATGACCTATTGAAAAATATGAGCCGTATGGATTAGTCATCATAACATACAATGTAGGAAGCAAAGCTATGGCAATCTGTCTCAAAAGTTTTCCTCTGGGAGTTAAACCGTCATTACCTTTACCTTTAAGCTTTATATAATCATCCTGAAAACCGGCAAAAGTATAAAAAACCAGCGTTATAAGTATAATAAATGCATCTGTTGTGAGCCTTTGAGCAAGCATAAGCGCAGTAATTGAAGCAGTAATAACTGCCAGAATTATGAAAACACCCCCTGTTGTTGGAGTTCCCTGCTTTTTAGCATGTGTTTCCGGAGCTAAATCTTTTACATACTGACCTATTAATTTCTTTTTTAAAAAATCAATATACGGAACCCCGAATAAAAGGCATAAAATCATTCCTAAAAGAAATGATACTGTAATCATTATCATAGCTTACCTCGTTTCAAACCTTCAATAATTTCTTCAAATTTCATTGACCGGGAGGCCTTTAAAAATATTGTATTACCGACATCCAAATTATCAAGAATGTAACAGGAAGCTTCACTATTCTCTCGAAAAGACTTCACTTGATATCCGGCTCTGCCAAGCACAGTACCAATTTCGGCGGCAAGATTTCCAATCGTAATGAATTTTACATTCTTATAATTTTGGTTTACAAGATACTCACCTACTTCTCGGTGGAATTCTAATTCTTTTTCGCCAAGCTCGCCCATATCACCCAGTACTACAACAGGATTTTTATAAAGCTCAATAAATGTCTTTACAGCTGCTTTCATAGATTCAGGATTTGCATTATAACTGTCATTAATAACTTTATATCCTGAGATTTCCTGAACTTCCCATCTTTTTTCAATCGGACGATATGAAGCAAGTCCCCGCTTAATTTCTTCATAAGACATATTTAGTTTATAACCTAATTCAATTGCTGAAAGCGAGTTTTCAATATTATAATCACCTTCTGTATTCAATACATATTCCTTATCTTTATAAATAAATCTCGAATATGCAGGCTTTCTTTCTAAAACCTCCACACTATCTAAAGAATAATATATCTTTTCACCATCAAAATTAACAGCATTTTTAATTCTTTCCTGATTTAAGGCTATAAATGTACCGTTTTTATTTAAATATTGTGCAACTTCACATTTAGCTCTGGCTATATTTTCAAGGCTTCCGAGTCTTCCGATATGTGCGGAACCTGCATTCGTAATTACAGCATAATCGGGCTCTGCATATTTTGAAATCAGTTCAATTTCTCCTAATCCGCGCATACCCATTTCAACAATCAACACATCTGTTTCATGGGTCATTTCAAATACAGTCTGACAAAACCCTATTTCATTATTATGATTTGAGAATGTTTTAATTGTGTTATATTTTTCCTTAACAACGGAATAAACCATTTCTTTGGTAGTTGTTTTACCGGAACTGCCTGTTATTGCAATAACTACAGGGTTGATTTTATTGCGGTAAAAATTTGCAAGTTTCAAATAAGTTTTTAATGTATTATCAACTTTTAAAACAATTGAAGCATTATTGAAGATTTTATCACCGGTTGTAAAATACCCTGATGCACCTTTATTCAATGCATCAGCAATAAAATTTTCACCATCAAAATTTGCACCTTTTAAAGGCAAATATATATCTTGTTTTTTAATAGTTCTGGTATCGGTAGAAATAGTATAATCATTACTCTCACCGCATGATTTTAATACTTCCGCCCCTGAAGCTTTAACTATCTCATCTTCTCTCATATTCTAATAATACAGCAAACACAATCCAAAAATCACAAAGTTAACAAATATTAAAACTACTTGACAAGCGCCATTCAGTATCGGATAATTAATATACGTATTAGTATGTGGTAACTCGTTAAGTAAATCCCCCGGGGACAGGAAATATCGCATTAATCAGCCGAATAGTTACTTGTTATGCCCCTTGGGATACGAAACCCGAAATGAAAGGAAAAAGAAATGTACGCAATTGTAGAAACAGGCGGAAAGCAATATCAGGTTGAAGAAGGCCGCTACGTAGAAGTAGAATTGCTTGATGCAGAAAAAGACAGCAAAGTTGTTTTCGATAAAGTTGTTATGATCGTAAACGGTAAAAAATCAAAAGTAGGTCAGCCTTACGTAACAGGCGCATCTGCTGAAGGTGTAGTACTTGCAAACGACAAAGCAAAAAAAGTTATTGTTTTCAAACAAAGACCTAAAAAAGGATACAGAAGAAAACAAGGACACAGACAAGGCTTTACAAGAGTAATGATAAACAAAATCAGAACTTCAGCACAAAAGAAAGCATCAGCAGAAACAACCGAAACAGCAGCTGAATAAAATTTAAGGTAATAAAACAACAAGGAGAATAAAAATGGCACATAAGAAAGGTATGGGATCTACCCGTAACGGACGTGACTCCGAAGCGAAGCGCTTAGGTGTTAAGAAATTCGGCGGCGAAACTGTTAAAGCCGGTAATATTCTTGTTCGTCAAAGAGGTACAAAAATCCATCCGGGAAATAACGTAGGTATCGGTTCTGATGATACATTATTCGCGTTAATCGACGGTCAGGTTAAATTTGAATCTCACAGACGTGACAGAAAACAAGTCAGTGTTTACGCAGTGTAGTAAAATTTAAAAACATTACAAAAAAAAGAGAACTGAAATTCAGTTCTCTTTTTTTTGTAAAAATTTATTTACAAATGACAAAAAATATTAAAGTATATCCGCCAAGTTTCCGATAACAAAAATGTAATTAGTTATCTAAGGAGTATCTCATGATAAAAAAGATTGAACAACCTTCGTGTAATATAAGCGATAGTGTTGAATTTATATTAAGAGGAGCGAGAAAACGCCGTTCTATGGCGTTAATGAATGCGCGTGCAATAAATGCCGACGCAGGTATTCAGGCCAAACTGGCAGTTGTAAAATAAAACTGCATGTAAGAAGAGAGTTTAATTAAAGGCTGACAAATATGTCAGCCTTATTTATTACGGTTTTATCAAAAACTTAATAGCTTTACCCTCAATATGCTGCTGAATTGCATATTCAACCTTATCAAGCGGAAGAGTGTCCGTAATAAGTTTTTCAACCTCAACTTCGCCAGAGGCAATATAATCAAGAGCCATTCTGAAATACTTTGGTGTATGGTGAAATACACTAATCATTTTAATATCGCCATAATGCATTTTAGTTGTATCAAAAGAAACTTTTGAACCGGACTTGCAGCCCCCAAAGAAATGAACAGTTCCTCCGGGTCTTACACATGAGAAAATTCTCTCCCATATTTCAGGCAAACCAACGCATTCGACCGCAACATCAAGCCCCTTTTCTTCTTCTGTGAAAGCCCTAAAAATTTTTTCGGGATTCGGATATTTTGTTAAATCCACAATTTCATCAGCATGGGCAAATTCGTCAGCCATTTTTAATTTTAAAGGATTTCTGCCTGCAACAATAACCCTTGCTCCTTTAAGTTTTGCCAGCCTTGCAAACATCAAGCCTATAGGACCTATTCCTATAATTCCGACAGTATCACCTTCTTTAATATCAGTTCTTTCAACACCGTGAACAACATTTGCAAGCGGTTCGCAGAATGCCGCTTTTTCAAAACTCAAATCATCCGGCAAAATAAGCATATTTTTCTTTACTATTCTTGCAGGAACCGTAATATACTCTGCATAAGCTCCGTTTAACAAATCAAGATTTTCACAAAGGTTATATTCTCCTCTCCTGCAATAGAAACAATCACCACAGGGCGCTGAGTTAGCAGCAACAACTCTGTCGCCAACCTTGAAATTTTCAACATTACGTCCAACCTTTTCAATTATTCCCGAGAACTCATGCCCGAATCCTGACGGAATATTTTTAATTAATACAGGATGACCTCGTCTGTATGTTTTAACATCCGTGCCGCAGGTCAAAGCCGCCATAACCTTTACAACAACTTCACCCTCTTCTGGAGGCTTTACCATAACTTCTTCATATTTAATATTTTGCGGACCGTAATATTGAATGGCTTTCATATTTATTCCTTAATTTTAATATAAGCTTTCATTATTCTGTTATTCATTGTATCATCAAAAGCTTTTTGAATATCTTCAAGCTTATAAATCGTTGATAAACCGCCAACTTTAACCTGACCGGAACGTAACAGGTTCAATGAATCCTGCAAATCAACCGGTGCAGGAGAATAGCTTCCAAGAACAGTAAGCTCTCTGTAATAAATTTCATTATTTGCATACCCCCAGTTATTAGGAGTACTTGAAAATACAAGGATTTTCCCGCCATTTCTCACAAATTTCAAAGCTGTATTAATAGCTTTATCGGCACCTGATGTCATAAACACACCATCAGCTTTAAAATTAGGATCCAATTCTTTTACATTACAAGCAGCAACGCCTAAATCTCTTAGTTTGTTCACTCTGTCCGGTATTAAATCACAGCCCAAAACATCCATACCAAAAGCTTTAAGCGCCTGTGCCATTAATATACCTATAGATCCCAAACCAACAACAAGAGCGGTGGAATTCCCGCGGAGCTGCGCACGTTTAATTGCTCTTACACAGCAGCCGAGAGGTTCATAAAAAGAAGCGTCTATATCAGATAAGTTTTCAGGCTTTACATGGGCAACATTTTGCAAATGTTCCTCTGTTAAATATACATATTCACTAAACCCTCCGGGGACTATATTTGTAGCTTTAAAATGCTCGCACATTGAAACATTACCGTTTTTGCAATATACACATTCCCCGCAAGGGATATGATGAGAGGTAATAATTTCATCACCGGCTTTGAAATTTGTTTTTGAATTAACTTCAACAATTTCTACAACAATTTCGTGCCCTAAAACAGTTCCGTCTTTTGAAATTTTATGAACGAATTTAACAATATCTGAACCGCACAAACCGCAGCCGAGCACTTTTACGACTGC
This sequence comes from Candidatus Gastranaerophilales bacterium, assembly GCA_947857085.1. GTDB lineage: Bacteria > Cyanobacteriota > Vampirovibrionia > Gastranaerophilales > Gastranaerophilaceae > SIG32. Next base: position 55,547 of record CANUDF010000004.1, read on the forward strand.
ACCTTCCCGTCCGTTCAAAGTAATATCAGGAACTTCTTTAAGTGAAATTTTTCCCTTATTTATAACAGCTATTTTCATATCTCGCCTCGCAAAAATATTTTATCACAAACTTGCGTAAAAGAAAAAGATATATTAAAATATTCATATGACAAGAATTAGAAAATTATTCTGCTTTGATTATCCTAAAATTAAAAAAATGATTTCTTATCTTGGCTCACAGGAAAATGACCGATTTGCAAAGGCAATAATGGAAGAACCTGCCGGCATTTTGAACAATATTTTGCCGCTGCAATATAAATTTAAGCCTGAGTCATATATACTGTTAGAAAGCGATGAAATACTAGGTCTTATAACAATAGCGCCGACTTCCGGCAACCCTTATAAAATTAATATTACACGATTAATTTTTAAACAGGATTTTTATACGGTAGGCAAACAGCTGATAGAATTTATCATTGCAAAATATGGTGCAAAAGGCGCTCATTCTTTTACGGTTTATGTTGATGAGTGTCACGACGAATTATGTACACTTTTTATAGACGGCTGCGGGTTCAGACAGTGTTCTTATGAAAATTTATGGAAACTTGATAACTTTAATCCTGAAAATTCTAACCGCGCAAACTTTAGACCGTGCCAGAATGAGGATGCAAAAGCCGTTGCAAGATTGTATAACAGTGAATTAAATAACCTTTACAAACCCTCTATGGAAAGAATACCTCAAGAATATGCTGAACCGATTTTTGCAGGATTTAGCAACTGCTACAAAAACAGATATGTACTGGATGATGGGAATCAGGTCATTGCATACCTTTCAATAACAACTGTTGACAACCTTAACTTTATAATAGATTTGTCAACAAATAACGGCTATGAATTTGATTATGATGAAATAATAAACTTTGCACTAGGAGAAATCAGCAGAAGAAAGTCAAAATTTACGGCATTTTTAAAACACCGCCAGTACGCAAAAACAGCAGACAGGCTGGAAGAATACCTGCACCAAAGAGATTTACATTGTATTCAAACGCAGTGCGTACTTGTTAAAGATTTTTACAGACCAGTAAAAGAAGCTGAAAGTGCTTTAAAAATCTTTTTGTTCGGTGAAAACAATGTTTTAACAAATTAATCTTTGAAAAATTTGTTCTTTATGCTAAGATTAGGTGACGAGGTGGATATGGATAATCTTAAGATATATTTGGACAAAGACATAAACAAAGATTTAATTAAAACAAAAAAAATTGCAATTATCGGTTTCGGTTCTCAAGGTTACGGACAGTCGCTGAATTTAAAAGATTCAGGATGTGACGTAATCCTCGGCTTGCGTTTGGGCGGAAATTCCGATAAGAAAGCCAAAGAATACGGCTTAAAAACAATGTCAATAGAAGATGCCGTAAAACAAGCTGATATTGTACAAGTTTTAATTCCTGACGAAATTCAGGCTGAAGTTTATGCAAAACAAATCAAACCCTATATGAGAAAAGGCCAGTACTTGATGTTTTCGCACGGGTTTAATATCCACTTCAAAAAAATTACGGCACCTGATGATGTAAACGTGATAATGGTCGCCCCAAAAGGACCGGGACACACCGTAAGAAGCGAGTATATTGAAGGGAAAGGTGTTCCGTCATTAATTGCAATATATCAAGACCCGTCAGGAAATTCAAAAGAAATCGCACTGTCTTATGCGTCTGCAATAGGTGCAGGACGAGCCGGAATTATTGAGACAACATTTAGGGAAGAAACAGAGACGGATTTATTCGGGGAACAGGCTGTAATCTGCGGAGGGATTTCCGCACTTATTAAAGCAGGTTTTGAAACACTTGTTGAAGCAGGATATTCACCATATATGGCATATTTTGAAACATTGCATGAAATGAAACTGATTGTTGATTTGATTTATCAAGGCGGTCTTGCCGATATGCGGTATTCTATTTCAAACACCGCAGAATACGGTGACATGACAAGAGGACCTGAAATTATAGGAGAACAGTCAAAACTTGCAATGAAAGAAATTCTAAAAGATATCCAAAACGGAAATTATGCAGATGAGTTTTTGAACGAAATGAAATCCGGCTGTAATAAATTTAACGAATTAAGAAAACAAAATGTAGAACATTTGATAGAAAAAGTTGGAAAAGACATTCGTTCTTCATTTATCTGGGATAACAAAAAGCTTATAAATAGAGATAAAAACTAAAAACTTCATTCTCTGAAACGGAATAATCTCTAAATATTTTCCAAAAATTTGTCTATTTCTTCAAAATCAAAAAATTCTTTCATGGTAATGCCAAGCCCGCCGCATAATTTTGCAATAGTATAGGCTCTTGGTTCTTTCATATTCCTTTCAATCTCGCTTAATCCGCCCTTTGATATACCACTTTGATAAGCAAGTTGTTCAAGTGTGAGGCCTTTTTCTCTTCTCAATGCCTTAATTCTTTGGCAAAGTATTTTGTTAAAATCTGAATTTGTCATAACACCTCAAGTTTCATAGTTATGAAGTTACATTCAGATAGTAACTAAATAGGCTAGAATTATAGTTCATATGTATGAAGATAAATATTAATTATAAAAGATTTACAAAATTATCGATTTCTTCAAACGAAAAGAATTCCTTTATTGTAATATTCAAAGCTGAACATATTTTGGCAATCGTATATAGCTTAGGTTCTTTTAAACATCTTTCAATTTCACTTAAACCACCTTTTGAGATACCACTTTCGTATGCCAATTTCTCAATTGATAAATTATGTGCAACACGCAACCTAACTATTCTATTACAAATTATTTCGTTGAATTTTTTATTTGACATACTTAACAGAACTTCATATATATGAACTTTTATTTGATAATATCAAAATTTACTGATAGAATAGTTCATATGAATGAACGCGCAATCATTATAGAGAGCACACAAAACTAGGAGAATCAATGGAAAAAGTTATGGAACAAAATAATTATTCTGAACAAGAAAATGAATTAAAAGATATCTACGGATATCTGGAAGAAATACGAAGCCACTGCTATATTGCATATTGTGCATTGACAAGTGATGCTGAAGAACCCGAAAAGGAAGATTTGATAAATACTTTTTACAGCTTAGCTGTAGATATAAATAAAGTTAAAATTCGAGTATATAAATACACTAATAAATATATGCCAAATAAATAAAACTAAAATTTATTAACTCGCGCAAGAACAACACTTATCACCTGTTTATAACAATAAAAAACAAAATAATCTTATACCTTGACACCCGTAAGATTATGATAGACAATAGGGAAAAAGGATAGGTAAAAGATGTTTGATACTGAAACAATATATGAAGTAGTTGTATTTTCAATCGGTGACACCAAAGCCGGAACTAAAATGGGAAAATTACAGCTTAAAGATACGAAAAATGATGCGATACTAAACTGTGTTCTCTGGGAAGAAACACTTAACAGACTGGACAGCAAATTGTTTAGAGCAGGAAATCAGGTTAGAATAGTTTCAGCAAGTTTTAACGAAAAGTTCAACAACTGCCTTGTGTCCTCTCTTGAACTTATAAAAGAAGCAAAAACAGGACTGGATGAAAAAGAACGCGAGGAAACTTATCAAAAACTCGTAAGTTATTTTGATAAAATTAAAGACGAAAAAATCAAAAACTTCCTGAAATCCTATTTTGAAGAACACAAGGAAAGAATTAAAATAATGCCTGCTGCAAAAGTTATGCACCATAACTATATCGGCGGATTAATGGTTCATACTATTGAATGTGTTGATTTTGCCGAGAAAAATCTTGATATGTTTACACTAAAGATTAACCGGGATATTGCAATTGCAGCTTGTATACTCCATGATATCGGGAAAATTTTTGAATATACAGTTGATTTGGAAACAGGATTAATTGACTATGATGAAAATTTCCGCAATGAATGGATAAGCCATTC